>JAAFGY010000003.1 GCA_010365135.1 Flavobacterium sp. | reverse complement strand
AGCAAACTCTATGAGATTTTGACCTTTAAATATTTCCATTTTTTCTATGTTTTACTAGACTTTAAAGATATGTAATTAAGTGCTTACCTCAAAAGATTAATTTTTGGATGGCCGTTTTGAAAACTCAATATTTTCTGGTAATTTAATTATTGATTTATCCCATTTTATTGAATCTGAGTAATAAAAAGCATTCTTTTTCTTGTAGCTAAGAACAGTATCTTCTTCTTGCGTTGTTCTTCGTATTACATACCTCGGAACTTTCAAGTTATAAAAAAATGATAAAATCTTTTGGTCGTTGATGGTGTCAGTTTGCGATGCTACAACTAAAATTTGTCTTCTTTTTTCTTTAGTCATTACATTTTCATCAATAAATTTCTCAATACAGTCTTTTGGGATTTTTATTAAGTCCTTTGGTTGTAAATTAATAAATCTAGGTAGTGAATTGTTTTCCATTTCCGTGCCACATATTCTGCCAACCTTTTTATTTTGAAAATATAAAACATCACCATTTCTATCAATTATTAGGTTACATTCTCCATAAAAACCTTTCAAGGGTAATATTTTAATTTTGCTTCCACTATTTTTTAAAGAATCTGAATATTTTTGAATTTTTATATTTTCTGCAGAAATAATATAAGGTTTTTGAACTACACCGTTTCTATTTATAACTTCACTTTTTTTATTGCACCCAAAAAACAAACTAATCATTATCAAAACAACTACTTTTTTCATCTTCTAAAATTTGAATTAAAGATATAAAAAAACACAAAGCAATTACTTTGTGTTTTTTGGTATTATGTGTTTGTAAAAAACTTATCTAATATCAATATTCTGTATCAAATCAATATACAAATTGATAGAATCTTTCAATTCTTTTCTTGGGGTAATGAAATCTAAAAAACCGTGTTCAAGAACAAATTCAGCAGTTTGAAAACCTTCTGGCAAATCTTTTCCAGTCGTGTCTTTTACAACTCTTGGTCCAGCAAATCCTATCAAGGCTCCAGGTTCAGAAATGTTGATATCGCCAAGCATGGCATAAGAAGCTGTCGTTCCTCCTGTTGTTGGGTCTGTACACAAAGAAATATAAGGAATTTTGGCTTCTGCTAATTGGGCTAGTTTTGCAGATGTTTTTGCTAATTGCATCAACGAATAAGCGGCTTCCATCATTCTCGCTCCACCTGATTTTGAAATCATCACAAAAGGAATGTTGTTTGTGATAGAATAATCTATTCCACGAGCAATTTTTTCGCCCACTACTCCACCGATGGAACCGCCAATGAAGGCAAAATCCATGCAACAAACCACTAAATATTTCCCTTTTGATTTTCCAACTCCCGTGCGAATTGCATCATTCAATTTGGTTTTAGAAATAGTGTCTTTTAGTCTGTCGGAATATTTTTTGGTGTCCACAAAATGCAAAGTGTCTTTGGAAGTCATTTTTGCATCTAATTCTACGAATTCATTGTGGTCAAACAATATTTCGAAATATTCTTTGCTTCCAATTCGCACGTGAAAACCATCTTCTGGACTTACGTATAAGTTGCGCGCTAATTCATCGGAATCAATGACTTTTCCAGTAGGCGATTTGTACCAAAGTCCTTTTGGAATGTCCATTTTGTCTTCGGTCGCGGTAGTAATTCCTTTTTCTGTTCTTTTAAACCAAGCCATGTTTATTTCAGATTGCAGATTTCAAATTTCAGATTTCAGATTGCATTAGGGAATCTAAAATCTAAAATCTAAACTCTAAAATTAAAGTGTATTCACATTGTTTAAGTCAGCAAATGCTTGTTCCAATCTGGTGTTGAAAGTAACTTCTCCTTCACGCAACCATTTTCTTGGATCGTAATATTTTTTGTTTGGAGCATCCGCGCCAGTTGGGTTTCCAATTTGAGTTTTTAGATAATCAATGTTGTCTACCATAAAGTCGCGAATTCCTTCGGCAAAAGCAAATTGCAAGTCGGTATCGATATTCATTTTTACAACACCATAACTTATTCCTTCTCTAATTTCTTCTAATGTTGAACCTGAACCTCCGTGGAAAACGAAATCAACTGGATTGTGATCGGTGTTAAATTTATTTTGTACGTAATCTTGAGAATTTTTCAAGATTTTTGGAGTCAATTTTACGTTTCCTGGTTTGTAAACCCCGTGAACGTTTCCAAAAGAAGCTGCAATTGTAAAACGAGGGCTTACTTTTAATAATTCTTCATAAGCATAAGATACTTCAGAAGGTTGCGTGTATAATTTTGAACTATCCACATCAGAGTTGTCAACGCCATCTTCTTCGCCACCTGTGATTCCAAGTTCGATTTCTAATGTCATTCCCATTTTGCTCATTCTGGTCAAATATCCAGTACAAATTTTGATGTTTTCTTCGATGGGCTCTTCCGATAAATCAATCATGTGAGAAGAAAATAACGGTTTTCCAGTAGCTGCAAAATGTTTTTCAGATGCATCTAATAAACCGTCAATCCAAGGTAATAATTTTTTTGCACAATGGTCTGTGTGTAAAATTACTGTTGCGCCATAAGCTTCGGCTAAAGTATGAATGTGTTTTGCACCGGCAATTGCACCTGCGATTGCTGCTTTTTCACCTTCATTAGAAAGTCCTTTTCCAGCGTTGAATTGTGCTCCACCATTCGAAAATTGTATAATAACTGGGGCATTTAGTTTTGCGGCTGTTTCCAGAACTCCATTTATTGTGTTAGAACCAGTAACATTTACTGCAGGAATTGCAAATCCTTTTTCTTTTGCATATTGGAAAATTTCCTGTACTTGGTCTCCCGTAGCTACGCCAGGTTTGATATTATGTGCCATTGTAAATTATTTAAGTTGTTGTTATATGATGTTTTTTAGAATGCAAAAATAAGAATTATTTAGCATTAGAACGGGTAATTTATTCCAAAATTAAAAACAGAATGTGCGAAATCGTAATCGTAAAACCATTGTTTGCCTTTGTCATTTGCAGGATTAAAGGTTTTGAAGCCTAAATCGAATCGGATTACGAAGAAATTCAGGTCGTATCGCAAACCAAATCCTGTACCCAAAGCCAATTCTTTTAAATCTTGAATACCGTCAAAAGTGGCTCTTTTGTCAGTGATATTGTCAAACACATTCCAGATGTTGCCAGCATCGGCAAAGAGAGCCCCTTTTACGCTTCCTAATATTTTAAATCTGAATTCGGCACTCAATGCAATTTTTAAATTTGCCTCATTATAATCATTCACTGCTCCGGTACTACCTGGACCTAAACGATAAGGTTGCCACGCTCTATTGTCGTTTGAACCTCCTGCAAAATAACTTCTTGAAAATGGAATATTATTTGAATTTCCATAAGGAATGGCAATGCCAAAAAAGCTTCGAAAGGCTATAACTTTTTCTTTGGATAAATCCCAATATTTAATATAATCGAATTCTGTTTTTATATATTCTGAATATTCTAAGTTGAAAATTTCATAATTCCCATACTGATTTTTAGGAAGGTTTGCCGTTTTTGAAACTAAAGATAAAAGCGATCCTGCTGATTCTATTTTGGTTCTAAAAAGAAAAAAGGTATTGTCTTTTAAATCCGTTTTAGTCGTCGTTGAAAAGGAATAACTTGTGGCCAGAATAAAGTCGTTTTCGGTAAGTCTAATTCTTCGTTCTTCGATGCTACTCACGGTGGAATAATCTGGTTGAGGGACTGCTATTGTTCCATTCAAAACATCTTTTGTGAATCCCGCTGTTCCTTCTTCGATGATTAAATTATCAGTGTCTGGATCAACATAATCAATATTTGTGTTGTACTTTTTTCCTATGTTATTCAACTCCGTATACGAAGATTCATAAACGTTGAAATAATTTTCTGGATTTAGGTTTCGTACATATTGAATGTTAAATAAATCAAATCGAGCCGTATTCCTCCTTTTTGGATTCCAATTATAAGCTAATGAAGCTGTAATATTTTTTTTGTCCAATCCAATATTTTTTTGGTTGGCTAAACCGCTAGACAAAAGTGTCGAGGGAATCATACTTTTTGGAATAACTTTTTCAGTGTCAAAAGGAAACCAGATTCTGGGAAAATTCAATTTTAAATCAACTCCATATTCAGAAACATTAAAAAATTTACTTTGAGGATTTGCCAAATCTTTAGAGGAACCAATGTTTCCGCGAGCAGCTATTTCTAAGGTTTCGGCGCCATTAAACACGTTTCTAATCGTTTCAGAAAGGCTTGCAGCGATTCCAATGTCTTGAATATTCGAATGCGTTACATCGAGTGTGGTTCCTAAACTGTATTTTTTTCTAGGCGACAAATACACTTTTGCTATCAGCGACTGAGCTGTGGAATCTCTCGGATCGACCTCATATAATATGTTTGGATAGTTGAAAATTTTAAGATTGTTCAAATATCGTGTGGTCAATACGGTTTTATAATCGGCAAATAAACTTCCTTTTGTGATGAACACAGCATCGGTTATTGCGCGCGGTTTGTACTTCAGTTTGGAATGACTATATAAATGAAAATTATTATATGTCGTGCTGTCGGTAATTTTTGAATTGGTAGTGGTTGCCGAATAATCGGTGTAAATCTTTACATCGCTGATTTTATAAATCTTGAAAGGCTCTGTTTTCGAGGAATCTTGATCCTGAAAAGAATAATCGTTTATGATTAAATTTACATTTACCTTATTATTGTTATTAAGCGTGTCTAAATCAAAAGTTACATAATTTGGTTGAAAATTATACACACCATTGTTTCTAAAATAGGTGTTAATTCTCTCTTTCTCACTTTGGAAATCTTTTATTTTATATTGTTTTCCAGATTGAATAAAGGTATTCGCTATTTTTGTTCGATACATTGAATCCAAAACTGGCGTATGGATTGTAGTGGTTAATGTGTCTAATAAATAAGGATTCCCAGTAGTGATGGAGTATTTTATTTTTGCTTTTTTGCCACCCAAACTATCTAATTTGTAATTGGCTTTCACATTAAAAAAGCCATTGTTAAAATAATAGTATTTTAATCTCAAAATCGATTTGTTGGTTCTTAAAGTGTCAATAATCACGGGTGGTTCACCCGTTTTCTTTAGGAAATCGTGAATTCCGTGATACCAAAATGATTGTCCCAATCGATCCACTTGTTTGGCAGAAAGCAATTTTGACATTCGCTCGTATTTTCCGGGATGATTGGTGAATTTAGCTTTATAGGTCGAGTCTGGATTTGGATTAGCAAGATTGAATAAATTCAATCGGAGGCGATAACCTAGAATAGAACTGTTGGTTTTTTGATACAACTGATTGGCAACATCATCGTCCTTGGTGGTTTTGTCATTTACTACAATTTTATTTTCCGTAAGAAGTAATTTATTTTTTGGAACTCGTTTTACCGCATCACAAGCCGAGATAATTATTCCTATTAAAATAAATGTTGCTATTTTTGTGCTAATCTTTTTCAAATGGTCTGAAATATATAATTCAAAAGTACATTTTTTATGGTTAGTAAAAACCAAATAAAACTTATAACGAGTTTACAACAAAAAAAATATCGAGTTGCCAATCAATTATTTTTTGCCGAAGGGATAAAGGTAATTCAAGAATTGCTGGAATCCAATTTTGAATTGGTTCATTTGTACTTGACCCTTGGCGATTTTGAAGAAGTTTCGAATGACAAAAAGACACTAATTAACGAAAGTGATTTAAAAAAAATCAGCGCTTTGACAACGCCAAATACTTGTTTGGCTGTATTTAAAATCCCAATCCAGCAAGAAATCAATGATTCAGGATTAGTTCTCGCGCTCGATTCTATACGTGATCCCGGGAATTTAGGAACCATTTTGCGATTGTGCGACTGGTTTGGAATCAATCAAATAATTTGTTCTAAAGATGCCGTAGATATTTATAATCCAAAAGTAGTTCAAGCCACAATGGGTTCCATCGCCAGAGTAAATGTGAATTATATTGATTTGGCAACTTTTATCGGGCAAACTCCTTTGCAAGTTTTTGGAACTTTTATGGATGGAACCAATATTTATAAAACCCATTTGCCTCAAGAAGGAATTATTATTATGGGCAATGAAGCCAATGGAATTTCGCCAGAAATAGAAAAATTAATCAAAAACAGGCTTACGATTCCTCGTTTTGGAACACTTCAAAAAACAGAAAGTCTGAACGTTGCCACAGCAACTGCTATTGTTTTGAGTGAATTTCGCAGAGCATGATTTTGTATTCGTTTTAATAGTGAATACCAAATTTATGAACACTGACGACTCTTTTTTAGTGGAACGTAAAGTTGATAAAAACCGCTCTAGATTTTATCGATTCTATATTGCCAGTCCAAGGACTATTAAGATTATTATCGCGAATTAATTCGTCGTTAATTCCAAAAACACCTCTTATTGAAGGCGAAAATATAAAATATTCCGAAAAAACGTCAATGCCAAAACCAATTTCATAATTTGTCGTCCAAGGTTTTACTCTAAAACGGTTCTCATAATTATCGTCAATTGATTTTGCATTACTAGACAAATTTAAAGTTGCCGAAACTCCTCCCAGCAAATAAGGCCGAACGTTTCCGGTTCGAAGCGATAAAAATTTAAGCAATATCGGAAAGTGGAGATTGGTACTGTTAACTTCCCGAAGCATATCCGAAGGCGTGGGTGTTGGCGGAAAATAACTTGCGGGATATTGAAAATCTCTTTTGGTATAATACAATCCCGGTTCAAATCGCAAACGAATGTATTCTTGAAGTTTTAAATCAGCAACGAGTCCCACATTGAAACCAGTACTTGTTTTGACTTGAATATCCTCGTTCACCGCTTTATAATCTATTTTGAAATCATAGGAATTAAAACCCAAGTAAAACCCAAAATACAACCTTTGCTTTTGGAAATTTTCAAGATTAATAATCGGATCTCTGCTAAATAGTCTGTTAGCTTTTTGTGCCTGTCCTTTTACGGCTATGACTAATAAAATTATAACGACTATTTTTTTCATATTATTTCTTGGAAGCTGAATAAATTGTTGCTACGCCAAATGTTTGTGGCAACGCAACTACATCTATAAACCCAATTTTTTTCAAAATATTGTTCAAAGCCTCACCATAAGGAAAAGCCGCCGCCGATTCAGATAAATATCCGTAGGCAACATTGTCTTTTGAAAATAATTTCCCAATAATAGGCAATATATTTCTACTATAAAAAGTATAGCCTTGTTTATAAGGTGTTTTCTCAGGAACCGAAGTTTCTAAGATAACAAATATTCCATTTGGCTTTAAAACCCGTAAGATTTCTGTCAAACCTTTCTCTAAATTCTCGAAATTTCGAACACCAAAAGCTACCGTAATGGCATCAAAATAGTTATCTTCAAAAGGCATATTCTCCGAATCCGCCAAAATCATTTCTATTGTTTTTGATAAGTTTTTGTCTTGGATTTTTTGCTTTCCCACTTCGAGCATTCCAGCCGAAATATCCAACCCAATAATTCTTTCGGCCTTAGTTTGCGCCATTAAAATAGCCAAGTCGCCCGTTCCTGTTGCAATATCCAAAATAGTTTTAGGATTGGTTTTGGCTACCATTTGCAAGACTTTCTTGCGCCATTTCACATCAATTCCAAAGGAAATAACCCGATTAAGATTATCATAATTTCCGGAAATGGTGTCGAACATTGAAGCAACTTGTTCCTTTTTGCTCAAAGTAGAATCTTTATATGGAGTTATGTTTTTTGACATTTTTTAGAATTTGAAGCAAAGGTAAACTAGATTTTTGGAAAATAAGTGAGTAACCGCAGATTCGCAGATTTTTTTTTGAATATTTTCAATAAATCTGTGAATCAGCGGTTAAATTGGTTGTCTTTATTTTCTTCTAACAAATGTTTGAAAAGTATAATCAAAAAGATGTTTTTCGTCTTTTGGATTTAATGTTTCGGAGGATAATTCCCATATTTTAGGATCTATTTTCGGGAAAAAAACATCGGCATCAAACGAATGATGGACACGAGTAATGTCGAGCTGATCCGCTAATGGAATCGATTGTGAGTAAATTTCGCCGCCGCCAATAATAAATACGTCCTCCCCTTTTGGGCAAATAGCAATGGCTTTTTCTAAATTTTCAACAACAATACAACCTTCCGGATGGTAGTTTTTTTGACGTGATATAACAACGTGAGTTCTATTGGGCAAAGGTTTTGGAAAGCTTTCAAAAGTTTTTCGGCCCATTATAATGTAATGTCCAGACGTAATTTCCTTAAAACGCTTAAAATCTTTGGGCAAATGCCAGAGTAAATCATTGTTTTTTCCCAAAGCATTGTTGTGGGCGACTGCCGCAATTATAACAATCATTTTTTAAAGTAGGTTTTTAGTAGAATCTTCCTCTAATTGTGTTTGCAGTTGGTCAATTTTTATTTGCTGTTTGGCCACAAGCCTGTTAATTTGTTCTCTTTCCCAATTTTTATTCATAAAGCGATCTGTGATATACACTTTGATAAAATGCAAAATAAACAGGAAAATCCAAAATGTAATGACCCAAACGCACCAATTTGAAGTGATTCCAAAGATCAAAAAATGGTTAGCTATAAACAAAAAAATACTTCCTAAAATTAATAAGACAAAGTGAAAATAAAGTCCTTTTTTTTGTTTCAATCTTTTTCGGGCATATTCATATAGTTCGTGTTGTTCGGTTTCCATAAAGTTTGATTTTGATTATAAAGATAAAATTTATTTTGAAATTTCATTATTTTCTACTAACATTATTTAATAAGAAAATGTTATCGGTTTAGAATACAGCAATTTATTTGACGAAATTTAAGAATTTAACTAATTTTCAAAGGACTTTTTATGAAACTGATAAAACTTTATCGTGAATAGAGAAAGTTCCAGAGAATTTGTTTTCTTTGTGCCATAATTCTAAAAATGAAATAGTTATGTCAATAAAAAAACAATTTATAAAAACAAAACCAGTCTGTAAAGTTACTTTTTCAGTTGAAGCGAAAGAAGCCACTGTTGCTTCGGTTGTCGGAGATTTTAACAATTGGAGTCCAACACAAGGGTCTTTGTCAAAATTAAAAAATGGTACTTTCAAAGGTGTTTTTGATATTCCAAAAGATGCAGCTTATGAATTTAAGTATGTAATTGATGGTGATTTCATTAACGATGCGCAAGCGGATTCTTATAAATGGAACGAATTTGCAGGTGCTGAAAACAGCGTGTTAGAAGTTTAAACATAGTAAAAAATCTGCTGAAAAGCAGATTTTTTAGTTTATGTCAGCATTCAAGAAGCGAATTTTATAATTCCGCTTTTATTTTTTCTATGATCACACCATATTCTGCATCGGATAGTATGGTTTTTTGTGGGTTCATTTCAAAAACACCACCAAAACCATAGCCATCTTTGTATTTTGGCACAATGTGCATGTGGAGGTGTGATATAGTGTCAGCATAAGCGCCATAATTAATTTTGGTAGGATTATAGGCTGCTGCAATTGCTTTTCCAACTCTTGCGACATCGCGCATAAAGGCATTTCGTTGGTCGTCGCTCAATTCGTGAAACTCAATTCCGTGGTCTTTGTAAACTACATTGCAGCGACCCAAATAGGATTGCTCTTTAAACAAGAATAATTGTGATACTTCTAAATCACAGATTTTTATCATCAAATGGTGTAAAGTTTCGTTGTTTTGACAATACAAACATTCTGAAATTGGGGTTGGCATTTTTTATAGTATTGAAATTAATTAAAAAAGACTTTTTTTTTGAGAGCAAAATTATTTTTAAGGAATAGTTTAGACAGCCACACTTCCTTTTATTGCGTTGTGATGTTCGTATCCTATTAATGTAAAATCTTCAAAAGTAAAATCGAAAATATCGTTTATGGCTGGATTCAAAATCATTTTTGGCAATGGTTTTGGTTCGCGTGACAATTGCAATTCGACTTGCTCAAAATGGTTGTTGTAAATGTGTGCATCGCCAAAAGTGTGAATGAATTCGCCCACTTCTAAGTTGCAAACTTGCGCAATCATCATCGTCAGCAAGGCATAAGACGCAATGTTGAAAGGAACTCCTAGAAATATATCAGCACTTCGTTGATACAATTGGCAAGATAATTTTCCGTCGGAAACATAAAATTGGAAGAAAGCGTGACAAGGAGGCAATGCTGCTTTATTATTGGCTACATTCTCAGAAAATGATTTCGAATTATCAGGCAAAACGCTAGGATTCCAGGCAGAAACCAACATTCTTCTGCTGTTTGGATTGGTTTTAAGTTCTTGGATAAGGTCAGCGATTTGGTCAATTTCTTCGCTGTTCCAGTTGCGCCATTGATGGCCGTAAACTGGGCCTAAATTGCCGTTTTCATCAGCCCAAGCATTCCATATTTTTACGCCATTTTCTTGAAGATATTCAATGTTGGTGTCTCCTTTTAGGAACCACAGCAATTCAAAGATGATGGATTTCAGGTGTAATTTTTTGGTAGTTACCATCGGGAAACCTGCTGCTAAATCAAAACGCATTTGGTATCCAAAAACACTTTTTGTTCCCGTTCCTGTTCGGTCTCCTTTTTGATTTCCGTTATCTAAAACGTGTTTTACTAAATCGAGGTATTGTTTCATGTCATTGCGCGGAACGAAGCAATCTGTTCGTTTTAAAGTTTGTATTGTTTTTTTCTTAAATCTGCCAACTTAAATCTGCTATCTAAGAAACTATCTTTTTGAAATTTCGTCTCGGATCTTAGCGGCTTTTTCATAATCTTCGTGTTCTACAGCTTGGTCGAGTAATTCATTTAATTCCTGCAAACTATGTTTCGAATACGTTTCGCCAGATTGATTGCTTTCTTCTCCCTGTCGGAAACTTTCTGGATTTGAAAGCACATCTTCTATTTCTTGAGCGTCTTTATTGGTATCCAATGGATTTGTTTTAAGGTAAATTCCAGCTTTGTCCAAAATGTTTTTGTAAGTGAAAATGGGAGCATTAAATCGCAAGGCTAAGGCAATGGCATCCGAAGTTCTAGCGTCTATAATTTCTTCAATTTTATCTCTTTCACAAATAATACTCGAATAAAAAACACCATCAACCAGTTTGTGAATTATAACTTGTTTGACTACAATATCGAAACGGTCGGCAAAATTTTTGAATAAATCGTGAGTCAACGGACGAGGTGGTTTGATTTCTTTTTCCAAAGCAATGGCTATAGATTGAGCCTCGAAAGCACCAATGACGATTGGTAATTTTCGCTCTCCATCTACTTCGTTCAAAATCAGAGCATAAGCGCCGTTTTGGGTTTGACTGTATGAAATTCCTTTTATCGATAATTTAACTAAGCTCATTTTTTTTATATGAAAAGCAACGACTGCTTTATTTATGAATTTTTTTCGACGAAAAATAAGATGCAATTCTAATCAAAATATATTGAACAAAAAAGCTACCTAAAACAAAGATACGAATATCTTGATTGTAGGTAGCTAGTTTTGGGACGAGAATTAAAAAAATTATTAATGCTGTGCTTTAAAAGCTTTCAATTTTGCGGTTAATCTTGGAACAATATCAAAGGCATCTCCTACAATTCCGTAGTCGGCTACTTTGAAAAATGGGGCTTCTGGATCACTATTTATGACCACTTTTACCTTTGAAGCATTAATTCCGGCAATGTGTTGAATCGCTCCCGAAATTCCTATGGCAATATACAAATTCGCGGCAACAGGTTTTCCGGTTTGTCCTACATGTTCTGAATGAGGTCTCCAATCCAAATCGGAAACTGGTTTAGAACAAGCCGTTGCAGCGCCTAGAACTTCGGCTAAATCTTCGATCATTCCCCAATGTTCAGGGCCTTTTAATCCACGACCTCCAGAAACCACAATATCAGCGTCGGCGATGGAGACTTTTCCGGTAACTTTTTCTACTTTTTCTACTTTTATACCAAAATCATTTTCTCCAATACTTGGATTAAAATCTTCGGTTGTCAAATTCGATGCGTTTTCAAAAATACCGTAAGAATTTTTGGCAAGACCTAGAACTTTTATATCGGTAGCAATTTCGGTAATATTGAATGCTTTTGTAGAAAATGCATTTCTTCGAACCTGAAAAGGCGAAGTACGCACGGGTAATCCCACGACATTTGAAGCAAAACCTGCGTCCAAAGAAACGGCCACCAATGGCGAAAGATAAATGCTGTCTGTAGTTGATGAAAGTAAAATTAGTTTTATACCTTCTTTTTGAGCAGCTTGTTTGATGACATCTGCATACGCTTTGGCCGAAAAACCAACTAATTTATCGTTCGATACTTTCAAGACTTTATCGACTCCATATTTTGATAATTCCGACACGTCTGCTGTATTTATGGTTACAGCTGTAACGGTTGTTCCTAATGATTCGGCAACTTTTTTTGCATATGACGCCAATTCGAAAGCTACTTTTCTGAATTTTCCTTCTGCGGATTCTGCATATATTAATATTGACATAATGATTTTAGATTTTAGATTTTAGACTTGTGATTTTAGATTTTAAAATTAGATTAAAGAGTTTGGATTTTTTTTGCAATCTGCAATCAAAAATCGTTAATCTTCAATCAACAATCCAATTCTTAAATTACTTTAGCTTCGTTGTGTAGTAAGTTGATTAATTCGTCCAAGTTATCGGCGGCAACTAATTTTACCGCTGATTTTGGCGCAGGTTTTTCAAATTTTATAGCTTTCGTATTTACCGCAGCATCAACTGATTCTACAACAGTTAATGTTTTTGTTCTGGCAGTCATAATTCCTCTCATATTCGGAATGCGCAAATCTTTTTCTTCGACCAATCCTTTTTGACCGCCAATGATTAAAGGCAACATGGTTGAAACAGTTTCTCTTCCACCATCAATTTCGCGAATGGCTTTTACATTATTTCCGTCCACAATTAAATCGGTACATGAATTTAGAAAATTATATCCAAGAATGCCGGCGATCATTCCTGGAACCATTCCTCCATTATAATCCAAGGATTCTTTTCCTGCAATTACGATGTCGTAAGCACCATTTTTTATCACTTCGGCAAGTTGTTTGGCAACAAAAAAGCTGTCAGTTGGGATTGCGTTTACGCGAATCGCATCATTGGCGCCAATGGCCAATGCTTTTCTTAAAGTGGGCTCTGTTTCTGGTCCGCCAACAGTGGCAACTGTTATGGTTGCTCCTTGTTGTTCTTGAAACCAGACGGCACGCGTTAAACCATATTCATCATTGGGATTTATCACAAATTGAACGCCATTAGCATCAAATTGGGAGTCGTCATTAGTGAAATTAATTTTTGAAGTAGTATCAGGAACGTGACTGATGCAAACTAATATTTTCATAGATGTAGATTTTATTTTCAAAATTTCTTTCACAAAACTATACTATTATTTTGAATATTTTCTTATGCATGCATAATATTTTTCGGTATTACATCGATTTCGCTGTCAAAATTACGTTACTTCACTTGTATTTTTTCTACCCTCAGTATATAATGTTTGTACCGACGTCCCACGTTCTTGGGCAGAATAGAGCTTAGGTTGGGATTAACTCGCTGTTATTTTAAACATAAATTATGCTTAAAGTGATTTAAAATATTTATTTTTGCCATTCGAAAATTAGACTAATAATGAAAAAAATGAGAACGATACAATTTAGAGAGGCCATTTGCGAAGCAATGAGCGAAGAAATGCGTCGCGACGAGTCGGTATACTTAATGGGTGAGGAAGTAGCTGAATACAATGGTGCATACAAAGCATCAAAAGGGATGCTTGCCGAATTTGGAGAAAAAAGAGTTATCGACACGCCCATTGCAGAACTTGGTTTTACTGGGATTGCAGTAGGTTCGGCAATGAATGGTTGTAGACCTATCGTTGAATATATGACTTTCAATTTCTGTTTAGTTGGGATTGACCAGATTATTAGTAATGCTGCCAAAATGCGTCAAATGACTGGCGGACAATTTGATGTTCCTATCGTTTTTCGTGGGCCAACAGCTTCGGCTGGACAACTTGGAGCAACACACTCACAAGCTTTAGAAAATTGGTTTGCCAATACTCCAGGTCTAAAAGTAGTCGTTCCATCGAATGTTTATGATGCGAAAGGGCTTTTAAAATCTGCGATTCGTGATAATGATCCTGTAATTTTTATGGAATCAGAGCAAATGTATGGTGACAAAGGAGAAGTTCCAGAAGGAGAATATACCATCCCAATTGGTCTTGCCGATGTAAAAAGAGTGGGAACTGATGTTACGATTGTATCTTTTGGAAAAATAATTAAAGAAGCTTTTGTTGCTGCCGATGCATTAGAGAAAGAAGGAATTTCTTGTGAAATCATCGATTTAAGAACGGTTCGTCCTATGGATCACGAAACGATTCTGACTTCGGTTCGAAAAACAAATAGATTAGTAATTCTTGAAGAAGCTTGGCCATTTGCAAGTGTTTCTTCGGAAATTGCGTATATTGTTCAGGAACGTGCTTTTGATTTTCTTGATGCTCCAATTCAACGTATTACAACTGCTGATACTCCAGCGCCATATTCGCCTGTTTTACTGAAAGAATGGTTGCCAAATGCTGAGGATGTTGTCAAAGCAGTAAAAAAAGTAATGTATAAATAAGGTGTTAAACTTTTCTGAATATTGGAGAATTAAAAAATCTAATTTAAGGAATTAACTATATTTGAAACTTCATCAGAATTCTATATTTGATGAAGTTTTTTTTTATTATGAAAAACAAGATTTTAATTAATTTGTCTTTTTTATTTGCGTTTGCAAGTGCTGTTTTTGCTCAAACAAAAGTAAGCGGTGTGGTGATGGACAAACAAAACCATCCAATTCCCTTTGCCAATGTGGCTTTCAAAAATTCAAGCGAGGGTATTGTCGCTAATGAGGACGGTGCCTTTTATTTAGAATCTCCAAAAATTTATACAACAATCGTTATTACTTCCGTTGGCTATTCGGATAAGGAATTGGAACTGGAAAAAGCGGTTAATTATAATTTAAAAATTCGATTGAATGAAATTGAAACGCTAAATGAAGTTGTTGTTTATAGAGGTAAAACGTCAAAGAAGAACAATCCTGCATTAGATATTCTTAGAAAAATTTGGGAAAAAAGACGCCAAAATGGGCTGCATTTATTTGCAAAGTACCAAATGGAAAAATATGAAAAAATCGAATTTGATATGAATACTATTGATAGTGCTTATATGAAAAAGAAGCTTTTCAAGGGGATGGAATTTATTTTCAAACATGTGGATACTTCCAAAATAACTGGGAAAACCTATTTGCCTATTTTTGTAAATGAAGCCTTATCAGATGTTTATGGCGACAATAAATTAAAGAAAGTTAAAGTAAAAACAAAAGCCAACAAAACCTCTGGATTCAACGGAAATCAGCAAATTTTGTCTTTTGTAAACGATTTGTATACGGATTTTGATATCTATGACAATCACATCACTTTTTTTGACAAAAGTTTCACAAGTCCTTTATCAACAACTGGAATAGACGTCTATAATTATATTTTAAGAGATAGTACTTTCATGGATAAAAAATGGTGTTATAATATTGTGTTTTATCCTAGACGTCAAAACGAATTGACTTTTAAAGGTGATTTTTGGGTAAGTGATACGACTTATGCCATTAAAAATATTAGTATGGCAGCCACCAAAAGCGCCAATATTAACTGGGTAAAGGATATTTATATCGAACAAGAATTTGAAGTAATGAATGATTCTGTTTTTCTGTTGACCAAGGATTATATGATGACCGATTTTGCCTTAAACAAAAAAGACAAATCCAAAGGCGTTTATGGAAAACGAACCACTTTTTATAGAGATCATAAATTTAACGACGAAAAACCCGAGAAATTTTACAAAGAAGATATCAATTTTTTAGACAAAGACATTTATAATAAACCCGAAGAATATTGGGATAAAAATCGTTTTGAAAATCTGACCAAAGACGAAAAAGGCGTTTATAAAATGCTTGACACCTTGCAAACCGTCAAAAAATTTCAGCGATTGTACAGTTTGGTCGAAATAGTAGATAGTGGTTTCATACATTTAGGCGATCTGGATTATGGTCCTATTTATTCCGTAATTGGGCAAAATTCAGTCGAAGGTTTGCGATTGCGAGCGGGTGTAAGAACATATTCTAGTCCAAACGATCCTTGGCGTTTGCAATCGTATGTCGCCTACGGATTTAAGGACAATAAATTCAAATATGGAATTACCGGAAAATGGATGATTGAACCCAAAAAAAGAATAATTATATCAGCAGGAAATCGTAGAGATATTGAGCAAATTGGAGCTTCTCTAACCAGCACCAATGAGATAGTGGTTCGAAATTATGCTTCGTCAGGACTTTTGACCTTTGGTGCGAATGATAAACTGACCAACGTCAATTTAAGTAATATTGAACTACAAATAGAACCCATAAAAAACCTAACCTTTGGAACTGGGATTTCTTATCGAACCTTAGCATCAGCTTCGCCAACATTTAGTTTGGATTATTACACCGATTTATCTCAAACAGCCATAAAAAGTCAAGTAAAACAATCAGAAATAAATCTCCAAGTTGAATATACGCCCAACAGAAAACCAATAGCTTTTGGGGTCGAAAGATACAATACCGATAGTCCATTCACCAGTCTTTTTTTAACCTACAGTCAGGGATTCAAAGGATTGTTTTCTAGCGATTTTAATTATAAAAAACTGCAATTGTATTATAAGCAACCCATCATTATTGGGCCATTAGGAAGATCAAATATTACGGTCGAAATGGGGAAAACATTCGGTTTTATTCCTTTGGGATTGATGAGTGTGGTGCCTGGAAATCAATCGCTTTTCGATATTTCGAATACGTTTAGCAATCTTAAATACTATGAGTTCGTTACGGACCAATATGTCACTTTGAAATGGGATCACGACTTTCACGGACGATTTTTTGCTAGAATTCCGTTTATGCGAAAACTAAATTGGCGCGAAAATATTGGGGTAAAATCGGTTTATGGAACGGTTTCTAATGACAATAGAATTATAAATGCTTCGGGATTAGTGTACAACGCACCCGAAAAGGTCTACTGGGAATATAGTGCAGGAATAGGCAATATTCTCAAATGTTTGCGAATAGATTTTTCCTGGAGAGGCAATTATTTGAATATGCCCGATGCCACTAAATTTGCCACTAAAATCTCCTTTGGATTTTATTTTTAGAAGCCAATCCTGCTGTACATTGCAAGCTTTTTCAAAAACGGCTATTTTTGTAAGAGCCCTAAAGAGCTTCCTGCGGTCGCTTTTATTGCTCCACAAAAATTAGCCGTTTTTTTCAAAAGGCTTTCCATTTCCATCAGGGCTAAAAAACGAAATTATGCAAGAAGCCATTCAATATCTTTCAGAAAAAGACCCCATTTTCAATCATATTATTGAAAAATATGGTTTGCCCACAATTCCTATACGACCACAAGGATTTGAAACCTTAGTATTATTAATTCTCGAACAACAAGTTTCCATAGATTCGGCCAAAGCTACTTTTCTAAAACTCAAAGCCAAAGCAGAATTTCAACCAGAATCCCTGCTTTATATTTCGGACAAAGAGTACCGAAACCTTGGCGTAAGCCGACAAAAAACATCATATATCAAAGCATTGTCCCATTCGATACTTAATAATCACATAAATATAGAAAGTCTGGCAAGCAAATCGTCCCAACAAGTTCGAGAGGAATTAATCAAAATCAAAGGCATTGGCAATTGGACCATCGATGTGTATTTAATGTTTTCGCTACAAGCTCCCGATGTAATTCCGCTTGGAGATATTGCAGTCATAAACACAATAAAGGAGCTGCTTGATATTCACGACAAACTAGAAATGGAAACTTATGTTTCAAATTGGAGTCCTCATCGATCTGTTGCAACTTTTCTTTTATGGCATTATTATTTGAAGAAAAGAAACCGGAAAATTGTTTATTAATTCGCAGATTTTGAGCATAAATCTTTTTTTATAGTGTAAAAAAAATATTGTTTGCTTATTTTTGCAAAATAAAAATAGAAACTAAAATGGCTGTAGAAAAATACAAAACTTTTGATGTGCTCATAGAAATACCAAGAGGAAGTAGAAATAAATATGAATATGATTTCAAATTGAAAAGAATTCGATTTGACAGGATGCTGTTTTCTTCAATGATGTATCCTGCAGATTATGGTTTTATTCCCCAAACATTAGCCTTAGACGGAGATCCACTAGATGTTTTGGTTTTAATAAATGAGCCCACATTTCCTGGATGTGTTATGGAGGTAAAACCAATTGGTGTTTTCCATATGGCCGATGACAAAGGTCCCGATGAAAAAATAATATGCGTTCCCGTTTCCGATCCAATTTGGAATTCTTTGACGGATTTATCTGATATTAATCCCCATTTATTGAAAGAAATCGAACATTTCTTTCAAGTTTATAAAGATCTTGAGAACAAAGTTGTCGATGTAGGAGGTTGGGGAGATCTTAGTGAAGCGTTAGTTATCATTGATGAATGCACCGAACGTTTTAATGAGATTGAGAATAAACCAGAAGATTTATTTAGCATTTAATAATTTTTCACGTAAAACTTTTTTTTAAAGCAATATTCGTTCATTCGATTATTGCTTTATTAATTTCAATATAGTACGTTTGCACCCAAACTTAATAAGTTTTTGAACTGAATTTTATAACCAAAAATATTTTTATGGAATCGATGATAATTTATGTGCCAATAGTTATGGCGTTTGTGGGTCTGCTTTTTATGTGGGCAAAAAGATCTTGGGTATTAAAACAAGATGCTGGAGATGGTAAAATGAAAGAAATTTCAGAATACATCCACGAAGGTGCCTTAGCTTTCCTGAATGCAGAATACAGATTATTGACGATGTTTGTAATAATTGCAAGTATTGTTTTGGCAGGGATTACATTTTTACCAGGAACTTCGACGCACTTATTAATAGTAGTTGCTTTTATTTTTGGCGCATTTTTCTCGGCATTGGCGGGAAATATGGGAATGAAAATAGCAACAAAGACAAATGTTAGAACCACTCAAGCAGCTCGTTCCAGTTTGCCACAGGCATTGAAAGTCGCTTTTGGCGGAGGAACAGTAATGGGATTAGGTGTTGCAGGATTGGCTGTTTTAGGACTTACAGGATTTTTTATTATTCTTTTCAATGTATATATGGGTGGAGTTTGGACTTCAACCGAAGATATGACAATTGTTTTAGAAACATTAGCAGGTTTCTCTCTTGGAGCAGAATCTATCGCTTTGTTTGCCCGTGTTGGAGGTGGTATTTATACAAAAGCCGCCGATGTTGGAGCGGATATTGTTGGAAAAGTTGAAGCTGGAATCCCTGAAGATGATCCTAGAAATCCAGCCACAATTGCAGACAATGTTGGAGATAATGTAGGTGATGTTGCTGGAATGGGAGCGGATTTATTCGGGTCTTATGTAGCAACTGTTCTTGCAGCTATGGTTCTTGGGAACTATGTAATTAAAGATATGGGTGGAAATATTCAAGATGCTTTTGGCGGAATTGGGCCTATTTTATTGCCAATGGCTATTGCTGGTTTTGGGATATTATTTTCAATCGTTGGAACGATGTTGGTTAAGATTACCGATAATAACGCAAAAGAAGCACAAGTACAAAGAGCTTTTAACATTGGAAACTGGGCTTCTATTATACTAACCGCTATTGCTTGTTTCTTCTTGGTTCAGTATATGTTGCCTGCGACAATGAAAATGAATTTCTTTGGCGAAGGATTAAAAGAAATTTCATCAATAAGAGTTTTCTATGCTTCAATCGTAGGGTTGGTAGTTGGAGCAATAATCTCATCGGTTACAGAATATTACACTGGTTTGGGAATGAAACCAGTTCTAGCAATTGTCGAAAAATCTTCAACTGGAGCAGGAACAAATATTATTGCAGGTTTATCTACGGGAATGATTTCTACTTTTCCAAAAGTATTAGTTTTGGCTGCAGCCATTTGGATTTCGTATTCCTTTGCAGGTTTCTACGGCGTGGCGCTTGCTGCTTCGGCAATGATGGCGACAACGGCGATGCAATTAGCCATTGATGCTTTTGGACCCATTTCAGATAATGCTGGTGGAATTGCCGAAATGAGTGAATTACCAAAAGAAGTTCGTACCAGAACTGATATTTTAGATTCAGTTGGAAATACTACTGCTGCAACTGGAAAAGGATTTGCAATCGCTTCGGCCGCAATGACATCTTTGGGATTATTTGCTGCTTATGTAACTTTTACAGGAATCGACGGAATCAATATTTTCAAAGCTCCCGTTTTATCAATGTTATTCGTTGGGGCAATGATACCAGTTGTTTTTTCTGCATTGGTAATGAATTCTGTTGGAAAAGCTGCAATGGATATGGTGAATGAAGTTCGTCGTCAGTTCAAAGAAATTCCGGGAATAATGGAAGGAACCGGAAAACCAGAATATGCAAAATGTGTTGATATTTCTACAAAAGCCGCTTTGCACGAAATGATGTTGCCGGGAATTTTGACCATTGGTTTCCCAATTGGAATTGTACTTTTAGGAAAATTGGTGTATATGGGTGATGCCTCTGCAAATTCTATGGTAGCCGAAATGCTAGGTGGATATATGGCCGGAGTTACTGTTTCTGGTGTCGTTTGGGCAATTTTCCAAAACAATGCGGGTGGAGCTTGGGACAACGCCAAAAAATCATTCGAGGCTGGAGTTTTAGTGGATGGATTAATGAGTTACAAAGGGTCTGATGCGCATAAAGCAGCCGTAACTGGAGATACTGTTGGAGATCCTTTCAAAGATACTTCTGGACCATCAATGAACATCTTGATTAAATTAACGTGTTTGATTGGATTAGTAATTGCTCCGATTTTAGGAAATGGAAGTGCGTCGCAAAACAAGAGTACTAGTGCGATGGAAATGAGATCCGGAGGAATGATGGGCAATTGTGATATGTCTAAATGTGCTACAATGACCAAAGAAGAATGTGCCAAAATGTGTGACGAAAAAGGATGTACAGCAGAGCAAAAAGCAATGTGTATGTCACATTATGATGCGAATGGAAAGTTCATTGCGAGCGATGGACAAAAAGGGTGTTGTTCTACAAATGGAGCGTTAGAGAAAAACATTAAAGTTGAAATGATTAACAATGACGGAAAAGCAAAAGCCACGGTAACCACTTCTGAAAATGGAAGTGAAAATGTTCAGGTTTTTGAGGGTTCATTAGAAGATGTTAAAGCTAAAGTGGAAGCTTTGAAATAATAAGTATAGTTCCTAGATTGTATAAAAATGTCCCGAAAATTTTCGGGACATTTTTGTTTTATTTAATTGCTAAAATTGGTGTGCTAAAACAACCCATTCAATTCCGCATCAATTTTAATCATTCCTAAATCAAATACTTCGTCGCAATTATGGAATGGATGGAAAAGTAATTTCCTTAGCCGCATTATTTGCTGCATTAATTCCAATTATACTCAATATAATAATTACAGTTCCTGAAATAATTCCAATTGTTGCCCAAGTAGAACCTGTCTTGCTTAAAGGAAGAATCGATTTAATTTCGCTTTCTGTCAATGGAACATTAACCAGATTTCCATTAGATTTTATAATTCCAAAATACTGCCCATCGATTTGTTCAATTTTTCTATATTTATGCTTTGTATTGTCAGTTCTAGTAATTACAACTTTATTTTTTGCTGCTGCTGCTTCCGAGATGGTAACGGAAGTTTTTTGATAAACAGTACAGCTTTGAAGCAGAAAAACAAAAATTAAAGACCCACAAACCAACTTTTTTTTTAAATACATATTATGAGTTTTTTTGATTGAAATTTTTAACTCATCTTTGAAAAGTGCTGCGGTAAATACTAAAACAACCCATTCAATTCCGCGTCAATTTTATTGATAATCATTCCTAAATCTTCGGGATTATCCACAAAATTAATGTTGTCCACATCAATTATCAACAATCTTCCTTTGGTATAAGTCTGAATCCAAGCTTCATAACGTTCGTTCAATCGGTTGAGGTAATCAATAGAAATGGTGTTTTCGTATTCGCGACCGCGCTTGTGAATTTGGCTTACTAAATTGGGGATTGAACTGCGCAAATAAATAAGCATATCTGGCGCTTCGACCTTAGATTCCATTAATTCAAATAGAGAAGAATAGTTTTGAAAATCACGATTCGTCATCAATCCCATAGCGTGAAGATTGGGTGCAAAAATGTGTGCATCTTCATAAATGGTTCGGTCTTGAATGATTTTTTTTCCGCTTTCGCGAATTTGCAGCACTTGACGAAAACGACTGTTCAAGAAATAAATTTGTAAATTGAACGACCAACGTTCCATTTGATGATAAAAATCGTCCAAATATGGATTGTCAACCACGTCTTCAAAATGGGGTTCCCATTTGAAATGTTTTGCTAGTAAACGTGTCAAAGTTGTTTTCCCTGCGCCTATATTTCCTGCTATTGCTATGTGCATTATGGTATTGTGATTTTATAATTTGTAATTTCTTGGTTTGTAAAAATAGACAAAATTTGGTCTTTGTAATAGAAATTCTTAAATGATTTTTCCACATTTTCAATTGGGAAAATACTATTTGTCTTTAAGTTCTGTAGAAATAATTTGCCATCTTTCGAAAAAAGAACAATTTGATTTGCAAGAACTTGTATTTGGTCAAACTCAGCCACTTTTCCCAAAGTTGTAATTTTCCCAAAGACATCGCACGAATACCAATTGAATTTGTCGTCAATCCATTGAAAACTATTAAAATCCGAAGTATAATACTTTAAACTTCCTTTAAATGAATGGGTTATCGGTTGAAATGTATTTTTTAAATAGTCGAAAAGACCAATTTGTTGAGTCAAACTATTGTAAATCCATACTCTATTTTGGGAAGCAATTCCAGCAGCAGCAACGATAATTGGAATCTCATTTTCAGAAAAATTGATTTTTTGAGTTTCGCTCAACTGATTGTCTAATAGTATAATTGTGTTGAAATTTTCATAAAACA
Organism: Flavobacterium sp.; assembly: GCA_010365135.1. Classification (GTDB taxonomy): domain Bacteria; phylum Bacteroidota; class Bacteroidia; order Flavobacteriales; family Flavobacteriaceae; genus Flavobacterium. The sequence goes on along the minus strand of JAAFGY010000003.1, from coordinate 47,201 downwards.
ACATAATTTTCAATTGATTTTGAAGATCTATTTTGGTTATTTTCCCCAAAGAAACATTTTTATACTGCCATAATTCGTCCTCACTTTTCTTGTATAAAACATTATTTTTGATGTAATATAGATTTTCCATCACATCAAAGCCCACAAAAGCATCAATGTCTGTATTTTGTGTTGAGATGAGTTTCGCCTTTCCGTTTTGTTCTTGTGCAATCATATCAGTAAGGTGGAAAACAAAAAAAAGAAGTATTATTTTTTTACACATAATTTCAGGTGTTATTTTTCTGAATTTAGCAATTAAATTATTGGTTTTAAATAGACGCTAAATTACAATAAACCTTTTAGAATTGAGATAAGTAATAAAAAAGTTAAAATGTCGCATTTTGAAATGTTGTAACTATTGATCCTTTTGACTTTACGACTTTAAAACTTTCGACTTACTTAGTCTTAATTATAATATTCTTAACAAATAGAATGTAACAAAATTACTTTTAAATGGTCATATTTGTTACACAAAATTTAAATCTAAAGTTATGAATAAAATTATTTTCACATTAGCATTTATGCTCGCAGTTCATTTAGGACTTATGGCTCAGGAATTTCAAGGGATGGCAGTGTACGAGACTAAAACAAGTACCGCTGATTTTAAAAACCGAATGCAAGGTAATAGAGACATTACTCCAGAAATGCAAAAAACCATAGAGGATCGGATGAAAACAATGTTCGAAAAGACTTTCATTCTCAATTTTGATAAGTCGGCCTCCATTTATAAAGAGGAAGAAAAACTCGATGCTCCTACTCAAGGTGGTGGTGTTGGTGGCGGTATGCGTATGATGGGCTCTATGATGGGAGGCGGAGGAACGTTTTATAAAAACACAAAGGATAAATCGTTTACGGTAGACAAAGAATTTATGGGAAAAGAGTTTTTAGTAAAAGATTCATTACCCAATTTAAAATGGAAAATGGAAGCGGAGACGCGCGTAATTGGGGGTTTTAATTGTTTCAAAGCGACTGCCGTTCGGCCAGTAAGCAAGACAGATTTTCGGAATTTCAGACCCAAAAAAGAGGATGATGTAGCAGTTAAGGCGAAAACGGATGATAAGAAAACAGATTTTATGAGCGGAATCGACATGCCTAAAGAGGTTGTAGTAACTGCGTGGTACACTCCAGAAATTCCTGTAAGCCAAGGTCCAGAAAATTATTGGGGCTTGCCAGGATTAATTTTAGAAATTAACGATGGCAAAACAGTCATTTTATGTTCTAAAATTGTTCTAAATCCAAAAGAAAAAGTAGCAATTAAGGCTACTACCAAAGGAAAAGTGGTTTCGCAAACTGAATATGATGAAATAGTAGTTAAAAAAATGGAAGAATTTCGCGATATGAATCGAGGTCGTGGAGGCAATGGCGGAATACAAATTCGAATGGGAGGAGGTAATTAAGATTAAATCAAAGTTATTTTTCAAATTAATCTAAATCACATTATTACCCTAATGAAATACATAATTATAGTTGCTTTTTTCTGCTTCAGTTTTTTCTCTTTTGCCCAAACCATTAAACTCGATGGAATAATTTCAGACTCTAAAGCACTTCCTGTCGAAATGGCCAATGTTATGGCGGTAAACCAAGGCACAAAAGCGATGGATTCCTATGCAATAACAAATGACAAAGGAAAATATGTCCTCAATTTGAAACCCAATTCGAACTACATCATCAAAATAAGTTTTCTCGGAATGGAAAGCAAAGAAGTTGAAATTGTGACTTCTACGGCGAATATCAACAAAAATATTTCTTTGAAAGAAGGAGCCTATGAATTAAATGGGGTTGAAATTATTCGTGAAATGCCAGTTTCTATCAAAGGAGATACTATAGTTTACAACGCCGATTCATTCAAATCTGGAACTGAAAGAAAGTTGGAGGATGTCCTCAAAAAATTACCCGGAGTCGAAGTTAACGCTGATGGTGAAATAGAAGTGGAAGGCAAAAAAGTTACCAAATTGATGGTCGAAGGCAAAGATTTTTTTGATGGCGACACCAAACTAGGTGTCAAAAACATTCCTGCCGATGCTATTGATAAAATTCAGGTACTTCGAAATTATAACGAAAACTCGATATTGAAAAGTGTTGAAAACAATCAAGACAATGTGGCAATGAATATCAAATTGAAATCAGGGAAAAAGAATTTCTGGTTTGGTGATATGACAGCAGGAATAGGAGTTGGAATGATGGATAGCCGGTATTTGATTAATCCAAAATTGTTTTATTACAGTCCCAAATACAGCCTCAATCTGATTACCAATTTTAATAATATTGGAGAATTGCCAATGACAGTCCAAGATTATTTTAAATTAACAGGAGGATTTAAAAGTATGATGAAAAAAGGAGGTTCAAGTTTTGATGTTTCATCAAATGATCTTGGAATCTCACTTTTAAGAAACAATCGAGCGAAAGAGATTGAAACTCAATTTGGAGCCGCGAATTTTTCTTACAATGTTAATAAAGCTTGGAGTTTGAGTGGTTTTGGAATTATCTCTTCGTCCCTTACTGATACAGAAACGGTATCGAAAATTAATTATTTAGCTCCTAATTCATCAGCGATTCAGTCTACCGAAAACCGGGAAGAATTGTCGCATCAAAAAAGTAATTTGGGAATGTTCAAGTTGAGTTCGACTTACAAACCGTCGACCAATTTTCAGTTTGATTATGATGTTTTGACCAAGATTTCAAAACAGCAGGAAGACGCGCCTTTGTTACGTGAATCGATTGTGAATACTGCTTCAACAATCGAAACGATTACTACTTCAAAAAGACAAAAACCTGTTTCACTCAATCAAAACCTGAGTTTGTTTTATACCATGAACGAAAAAAATATTTTCGCTGTCGAAATGCAACATTTGTATCAGGAAGAAGATCCATTTTATAATGCAAATCTAAAGTCCCAACCTTTTAATTTGGTAGGATATATTCCTGGACAAAATAGGAATGACATCAGTCAGAATCGTTTTGTAACGACTAGTAAATTCGATGCTAAAATGGATTATTATTATATGCTTACAGCCAAAAGTAATATCAATGTTACGGTCGGAAATACATATTCTAATCAAAATTTTGATTCGAGTATGTATCAAATTCTAGACAATCATCAAGTCAATGAATTAGTCAACAAAGTCAATGTGAATGATGTAAATTATAGATTTAATGATGCTTTTTTGGGATTGCATTACAAGATTTTAACGGGTAAATTTACGTTTACACCTGGCGTTAGTTTGCATCGTTACACCATGTCAAACGAACAATTAGGAACAAATGACAACCAAAATTTCTCTAGAATATTACCCGATTTTTTTGCCATTTACCAAATTAAGAAAGCCCAATCCTTGACCTATAATTTTTCGTACACCAATAATTTTAGCGACATTAGTCAGTTGGCTGAAGGTTTTGTGTTTTCCAATTATAATAGTTTGCGAAAAGGAAGTAGAACGCTTGAAAACGCAACGGCACGCCAACATTCATTGCGGTATTTTAAATACAATATGTTTAATTTAGAAAATATTGCTGCATTTTTGACCTATTCAAAACGAATAAATGCCGTAAAAACAAAAGCCCTTTTCGATGGAGTAAACCAATCTTCGGTTCCCTATAATTCAGACTTTGCCGACGAATCGCTTTCAGGGAGTGGATCGTATGGACGTTCTTTTTTGAAAAATTATAAAGCTTCTGTTGCGGCAACTATCAATTGGTCGCGGTTCAATAATATTCAAAACACTATTCTAACGTCCAAGGAAAGTTTCACCCAAAGTTATACGCTGAAAACTTCGACCAATTATAAAGATATGCCCAATTTAGAAATTGGCTACAATGTTGTAATAAATAATTACGATAATAGTATTTTTTACACGGACAAACCCTTTGCGAGATTAGATTATTATTTTCTAAATAGCTTTTCATTCACTGCCGAATACGAGTTTTATCACTATTACAACACCGAAAAAACGGTAAACAATCAGTACGATTTTCTTAGCGCCAGCCTAATTTATCAAAAGAAAGACAGCAAATTCGAATATAAAATTAGCGGAACGAATCTCTTGAACACTAAATCCATTAACGACGATAGTTTCTCGCAATTCTCTACAAGAACTTCGCAATATACCGTTCAACCACGCTATTTGATTTTTTCTTTGAAGTATAATATTTAATAATTGTTACCCACGGTTTAAACCGTGGGCTTTTGTTTAATACCAAAAAACCGCAATCCTAAAAAGACATTGCGGTTTTTTGTACTATAAAATTTTGAATTTTTTTACAATCCAAAAGCAGCTTTCACTTCGTCTACAAAATCCAATTTCTCCCAAGTAAACAATTCAACGGTTACTGTTTTTTCAATCCCACCTGGAGCAGAAAAAGTTTTTGTTACCGTTTCGGGTTTACGTCCCATGTGGCCATAAGCCGCAGTTTCGCTATAAATAGGATTTCTCAATTTCAAACGTTGCTCGATAAAATAAGGACGCATATCAAAAATAGCTTCCACTTTTTTAGCAATTTCACCATTGGTCAAATTTACTTTCGAAGTTCCGTAAGTGTCCACAAAAATCCCCATAGGTTGTGCAACGCCAATAGCATATGAAACTTGAACCAAAATCTCATCGGCAACACCGGCTGCAACAAGGTTTTTGGCAATATGACGAGTGGCATAAGCGGCACTTCTATCTACTTTACTTGGATCTTTTCCGGAGAAAGCTCCACCACCGTGAGCTCCTTTTCCACCATAAGTATCTACAATAATTTTTCTTCCTGTCAATCCAGTATCTCCGTGAGGTCCACCAATAACAAATTTCCCCGTTGGATTGATGTGATACGTGATTTTATCATTGAAGAAATGCACATATTGAGGATATTTGGCTTTAATTCGAGGAATCAAAACCGAGATCAAATCACTTTTAATTTTGGCCAACATTTCCACTTCTGGAGCAAAATCATCGTGTTGCGTCGAAATGACAATCGCATCAATTCGTTGCGGTTTGTTATCGTCAGAATATTCTAAAGTTACTTGCGATTTAGCATCCGGACGTAAATAGGTAATTTCAGAATTTTCTCTTCTAATATTGGCCAATTCAATCAATAAAGCATGTGCAATATCCAAAGCCAAAGGCATAAGATTTTCAGTTTCATTCGTGGCATAACCAAACATCATTCCTTGGTCACCAGCACCTTGATCCTCTGGATTTGCTCTTTCAACACCTTGATTGATGTCGGCAGATTGTTCGTGAATAGCCGAAAGAACGCCACAAGAATTGGCTTCAAACATATATTCGCTTTTGGTGTATCCAATTTTTTTGATGACATCTCTCGCAATAGTTTGAACGTCTAAATAAGTGTTCGATTTCACTTCACCAGCAAGGATAACCTGTCCAGTTGTTACTAAAGTTTCACAAGCTACTTTCGACTCGGGGTCAAATGCTAAGAAATTATCAATTAATGCGTCTGAAATTTGATCAGCTACTTTGTCAGGATGTCCTTCACTCACTGATTCTGACGTAAATAAATAAGCCATAATAATATAATTTTTTAAATTAAGCGAGAAAAAAATGGATTGCGGGGGAAACACTAAAGGAGAGTTGCTGCTTTAGCATTTTTTTAACGAGGTTGCAATCAGTTCAAATTTTTCCTCTAATATTTCGAGTGCAAATGTATGAAACCAAATCGAATTGCAAATTAATCTTAACTTTTTTTTGAGGTTAAAAATTAAAAAGAGCATAGTATGTATTTGTTGATTGTTTGAAGATTTGTTAACTTATATAATTTTTTTTAAAATTTATTTGGATTTCTAAATAAAAGTTTAGACATTTGTCAAACAAAAGAAAGAAAAATGAATTTTAATGTTTGCAATATTTCAAAATCGATGCAGGAAAAATCCTGTGGGTCGTTTATTGCTTAGATTTTAAATCAAAATTACATAGCAAAAAGCTTCCCACAAAACGGGAGGCTTTTTTTTTGAATATCATTAATCACAAACTATAAATACAATGAACATTTTACCGCAAAAACAAATGAACACCTGCAATGTCAAATCGATGATTTGTGCAAAATCCATGATGTCTGTTTGTGTCTGTTGATTCCGAAAGTAAAAGTTAAGATAAAACTTAAAACCCTTTTGGACATTTTTCTAAAAGGGTTTTTGATTTTTCAAAGCAACCGAATATCACAAATTTAAAATCAATCTAAAATTAAAAATTATGAGTACTCCAAAATTCGCAACAAACGCATTACACGCAGGTCATGACGTCACTAAAACAGCAGGAACCAGAGCGGTGCCCATTTATCAAACTAGTTCTTATGTATTTGATAATTCGGATCATGCGGCCAATTTATTTGGACTTGCCGAAGCGGGATTTATATATACCAGATTAAATAATCCAACAAACGATATACTAGAACAACGTTTAGCAGCTCTCGAAGGAGGAATTGCAGCAGTAGTTACCGCATCAGGAACGGCAGCCATCGCCACTTCATTGTTGGTTTTACTAAAGACCGGAGATCACATAGTAGCCTCTAATAGTTTGTACGGTGGTACATACAATTTGTTTAGCAACACTTTGCCAAGATTAGGAATCACAACCACGTTTGTAGATCCATCGGATGCCAGCAATTTTACGAAAGCAGCCAACGAAAATACCAAAGTATTCTTTGCAGAAAGTTTAGGAAATCCAAAATTAGATGTCTTGGATTTGAAAGCGATTTCGGCTGCGGCCAAAGCGCTTAAAGTGCCATTTATTGTCGATAATACGGTTCCATCTCCTTATTTGTTGAACCCAATCGAGCACGGAGCGAATATTGTAATTCATTCCTTGACCAAGTATATTGCAGGAAACGGAACTTCACTTGGTGGAGCTGTTATCGATGCGGGAACATTTGATTGGAGCAGCGGAAAATTTCCTGAATTTACCGAACCCTCGGGCAGTTATCACGGATTAGTTTATCATGAAGCTCTTGGAAATGCAGCTTTTATTGCCAAAGTTCGAATTGAAGGTTTGCGGGATTACGGAGCAGCTTTAAGTCCGTTTAACGCGTTCCAGATTATTCAGGGATTAGAAACTTTGCCAATTCGCGTCCAGAAGCACAGTGAAAATGGATTGGAATTAGCACAATGGTTAGAAAGTCAAGATCAAGTGGCTTGGGTGAATTATCCGGGTTTAAAGTCCAGTAAATATTACGATTTGGCAACACAATATTTACCTAAAGGACAAAACGGATTGCTAACTTTCGGCCTTAAAGGAGGATTTGAAGCCGCCAAGAAAGTAGCCGATGAAACCAAGCTATTTTCGCTTTTGGCCAATATTGGAGACACAAAATCTTTGATTATTCATCCAGCAAGTACCACGCATCAGCAGTTGTCAGATGCCGAACAGGTCGCAACAGGAGTCACCAAGGATTTAATCCGACTCTCGGTGGGATTAGAAGACATCGAAGATTTGAAGGCCGATTTAAAAGCGGTTTTCGAAAATTTAAAAGTATAAAAAGTAACATATTTGAACTTTAGGAAAACTGGATTCAATATGTTTTAAAATAAAATAATATAATCAAAAAATAAGACATTATGAAAACTCTAAAATATATTTTAATCACAATAATTCACTTTTTCAAAAGTTTGAATATAAAATCAAAAACGAATACAGGTAATTCAGATCATTTTGAATTCACGCATACCAAATTTGGTGTGAATTTAAAACAAACTTCTGCTAAAGGCAAAGTTCCAAATTCTTTGTTTCACCAAATGTATTCTGAAGAAAACGAAACGCTTTTTATCTAATGAAAGTTAGAATAAAAACGTGGATGTAAAACTAGCAACGGCGAGAGTCTTTAAGTAGGCTTTTGCCAATGCTTTTTTAATTTCAGCAAAAAACCAAACAGCCTAAAATTTGGTTGTTTAAAAAAATAGTAGTTAATTTGCCCCAATAAGTTCACAAACGTACTGAAATGTTATAAAGAAAGCTCGAGGGAATAGACCCAATGAAAGCTTAGCAACCCTTTGCAAAAGAAGAAGGTGCTACATTCTATCCCGATTAATTGGGAAAAGATAACAACAAGAAATGGCCTAGCGTACTTCTAGTTTTCTTTCTAATATTTCCAGACACAAATCAAAAAATCTTAAAGATTTGAAAATTGGAAAATAAACCAACATCAATTAAATTACAAAATTTCACCACCGAAAGTGGCGTGCTCATTCCTTCCATAAACTTAAGTTATCAAGTTTTTGGGCAAGTTTTGAATGCAGCTCCTATCGTTTTGGTAAATCACGCATTGACCGGAAATTCCCAAGTTATTGGTGAAAACGGTTGGTGGAATAATCTTATTGGCGACAATAAAACCATTGACACCAATAAATACACCATCTTGGCTTTCAACGTTCCCGGAAATGGATTCGATAAGACTTACATCGAAAATTATTTGGATTTTACAGCTCGTGACATCGCCAGACTATTCTTGGAAGGGATTCGATTTCTAAAAGTCAAAGAATTATTCGCCATAATTGGAGGTTCTGTAGGCGGCGGAATTGCTTGGGAAATGGTGGCTTTGGAACCAAAATTAGCCCATAATTTTTTTCCGATTGCTTCCGATTGGAAATCGACAGATTGGTTGATAGCCAATTGTTATTTGCAAGAAAAAATTCTATGTAATTCGTCTAAACCGATTGAAGACGCTCGAATTCATGCGATGTTGTGTTACAGAACACCCGAATCTTTTAAAGAAAAATTTCAAAGAAATTCAACGGAATCTTTCGAGTCTTTTCAAGTAGAAAGCTGGCTGAATCATCACGGTGAGCAATTGCAAAAACGATTCCAACTTTCGGCTTACAAAATGATGAATCAATTGCTGAAAACCATTGATATCACTAGAGGAAGAACTACTTTCGAAAATATAATTTCTGAAGTTGATGCCAATATTTATATCATCGGAATCAATTCTGATTTGTTTTTTACGGCGAATGAAAATCGCGAAACTTACCACGAAATTAAAAAATTCAAGCACAATGTTTTTTATAGCGAAATCGAATCGCAACACGGACACGACGCTTTTTTAATGGAATACGATCAATTGAACAATTTATTGGATGTTGTTTTTAAAAATAAAAAAAATAAAATGAAAATATTAAAATTTGGCGGAAAATCATTGGCCAACGGAGAAGGAATAAACAAAGTTTTGGATATTATTACCGATAAAAAAAGCAAAAACGAAAACATAGCAGTTGTGGTTTCGGCAAGAGGAAATGCAACAGATGAATTGGAAGATATTTTGACCATTGCCGCTAAAAATGGCAATTATAAACCCTTAGTAGAAAGTTTCAAAAGCTATCAGCAAGACGGTTATAATGTAGATTTGTCCAAAGAATTTGCATTATTAGACAAACTTTTTGAAGGCGTAAGTTTGATTGGCGATTATAGCGAAAAAATAAAAGACCAAGTATTAGCTCAAGGCGAAATACTTTCGGCGAAATTGATCACCGCAGTCTTGCAAGACAAAGGAATTGCGGCTCGTTTTGCAGACACACGCGAATTATTAAAAACAGATTCTAATTTTGGAGATGCACAACCTTTGGAACAAATTTCCAAGAAAAATATAATCAGTTATTTCAAAGAAAATAGTGATATAATAAATGTTATTACTGGTTTTATTGGTTCGAACAATCTTGGCGACACGACGACTTTAGGCAGAAATGGCAGCAATTATACGGCTTCTTTAATCGCAAATTATGTCGATGCCGAGGAATTACAAAATTACACGCACGTTGACGGAATTTATACTGCCAACCCTGATTTAGTGCCAGATGCTAAAAAAATTGACCGTTTGTCTTTTAATGAAGCGAACGAAATTGCCAATTTTGGAACTACAATTTTACACGCCAAAACAATTATTCCGTTGTTGGAAAAAAATATTCCGCTTCGAATTTTGAACACTTTCAATCACGAAAACCAAGGAACATTAATCACTTCAAAATCGAATAAGGAAGGAATTAAAACACTTTCGGTTCTTGAAAATGTCGCTTTGGTAAATCTTGAAGGAAGAGGATTGCTAGGAAAAACAGGTGTCGATGCTCGAATTTTTAGAGTAATGGGCGACAATGACATCAGCGTAAGCATCATTTCTCAAGGTTCCTCAGAAAGAGGAATTGGGCTCGTGGTCAACTCCAATCAAGCGACAAAAGCGATGATTGAATTGGAGAAAGAATTCGAAAATGATTTCTATTCGAAAGACGTGAACAAAATCTCGATTACCGATGATGTTTCCGTGATTTCCATCATTGGTCAGGATTTGAGTACTTTCCACAAACCTTACACTTCGTTGATAAAAAACAAAGTTGTGCCAATTCTTTTCAATAATACTGTAACTGGGAAAAACGTGAGTTTGGTGGTGAAAAAATCCCAATTGAGCAAGGCTTTGAACGTAATTCACGGAGAGATTTTTGGAGTTTCGAAGAAAATAAATATTGCTATTTTCGGTCACGGATTGGTGGGCGGAACTTTGATTAATCAAATTTTAGAATCGGCTGCAGCTATCGAAAAAAGGAAAGACATTAAATTGAATGTTTTTGCGATTGCCAATTCTAAAAACTTGCTTTTAAACAAAAACGGCGTTTCTCCGAATTGGAAAAACGAAATTCAAACCAATGGTTTCTCATATACAATTGATGATGTAATTGCTTTTGCCAATGAAAATAATTTGGAAAATTTAATTGCTATTGACAACACGGCGAGTGCTGAATTTGTCGAAAATTACGTGACTTTAGCCGAGAATAGTTTCGACTTGATTTCTTCCAATAAAGTCGCTAATACTTTGAGTTATAAATTTTACAAAGACTTGCGAAAAGTATTGGCAGAAAATCAAAAGAATTATTTGTATGAAACCAATGTTGGTGCAGGTTTACCATTAATTGATACCATAAAATTATTGCATCTTTCAGGCGAAAATATCACCAAAATAAAAGGCGTTTTCTCGGGGACTTTGAGTTATTTATTCAATAATTTTTCGGCCAAAGACGTTCCTTTTAGCGAAATTCTGAAAGAAGCAATAGATAACGGTTACACCGAACCCGATCCAAGAGAAGATTTATGCGGGAATGATGTGGGCAGAAAATTACTAATTTTGGCAAGAGAATTGGATTTGCAAAACGAATTTGATGAAATCAACATTCAAAATTTAATTCCAGAACATTTGCGTGAAGGAAATGTTACTGATTTCTTGACCAAATTAAAAGAATTTGATCCTATTTACACTAAAATAAAAGAAGAACAAGAACCAAATCATGTCTTGAGATACATCGGAGAATTATCGGGAGATTTGCAAAATGACAAGGGAAACTTGGAAGTAAAATTGGTTTCTGTGCTTTCAGATACCGCTTTGGGCGGATTGAAAGGTTCGGATTCTTTCTTTGAAATTTACACGGAATCCTATGGAGACAGACCAATTGTGATTCAAGGAGCAGGAGCAGGTTCGGCAGTAACAGCAAGAGGAGTTTTTGGTGATTTGTTGCGATTGTCGGATAAAGGGTAAAGGATTTAAGATTGCAGGTTAACGATTTTAGATTTAAAAAGAAAAATAGGATTGTTCAATATTAATTTCACACTAAAAGATGGAAGTTCTCATTTATCAAATCGTTATAGTAATATTAATATTAGCAGCTGGTGCTTTTGGAAAAAAGGCCAGGAATGTTGTGACTATAATTATATGTTTATTTACAATTATTGAAGTTTTTACTTTTAAGTTGGCTGTACTTCAGTTTATTACAATGTTCATAGCTTATTTTTTCTCAATTGGATATGAAGAGAAAAAGGTTGAAGTAAAAAAAGAGGAATTTAATTACCAAGTTGTTGATAAAAAGGTAAAAGAAAAAATAGAAAAGAATAAACAAAAATCTAAAAGTAGTTTTAGTGGTTTTTCTATTTTTTTTATAATTATAATTAGTATTTTTTCTACGATTTATATATTTCAGAAAAAAAATGAGACAAATAAAGAACTTTTAGAAATTAAGAAAGATACAGTTGTTTATAACGAAGGGAAAAAGCTTTTTGACCCTGCGCAAGATGTTATTGCTAATGAAGTCCCTTCTGAAAACAATGATATTGGAGATAAAATTAGGGAGGAGGATTATTTGTCAAATAAAAATGATTTTATAGATTATTATAAGGATGTAAAAAATGGTGTTGAATATTGTGATCATAAAGATCTCTCATATGAATATGATTACACAATATTTTTAAAAAAAGATGTTAATCAAAAAATTGATAAAATAATTGTTCAAATTAGAAATAAAACAACGAAAGAAATTTTGGAAAAAGATATATCTTTAATTGATATTGATGGTGTGAGTAATGATTATTTTGATTCCACATTTACTAATTGCAATTTAGTCCGTTCTTTTATAACAGGACATAATGTTGATAAAAAACCTTATGATCTGGATGAAGGGGATTTTATTGTTGGAGATTTTAATTTTGATAATAACGAAGATTTTGCAATAAAAATACAAAGTGGAAATAATAGCGGACCCCTTTATGGATTTTATATTAAAAGAGGGAATGGTTATGAACTAGATAGTTTTTTAACAAATGAAGTTAGGTACCTTCCGTATGAAGTAAATAATATTAGTAAAACAATTAAAACTAATATTATTATTGGTTGTTGTAGAGAAAGAGAAAGTGTTTATAAATATTCTTCAACAAGTAAAAGATGGGTAACTATTATGTCAGAAGATAAGGATATGAATTGAATTCGCATTTGAAATCTTTTTCATCTGCATTACACCAAACAATAAAACAATGAAAGTTACATTAAATAGAGTAAACGAAAACTTCCACTTCGAATTAAAAAACGAACGTGGACACATTGTAAATGTTGATGCACGTCCTGATTTTGGGGGTAATGATATGGGGCCAAGTCCAATGGAATTAATTTTGATGGGAGTGGCAGGATGCAGTGGAATTGATATGATTTCGATTTTGAAAAAACAGCGTCAGGAAATCACCTCTTTTAAAGCTGAGGTAGAAGGGGAGCGGGAACAAGTTGGCGATGCAAAGCCATTCAAAAATATTTATGTTGTTTTTTATTTGGAAGGAAACATCAAAGAAGATAAAGCTTTAAAAGCGGCCCAATTATCATTCGAAAAATATTGCTCGGTGGCCAAAACAGTTGAACCAACAGCAACGATACATTATAAAGTAGTTTTGAATGGGGTAGAGTTAGCCAAAATATAAATTTAAAACTATTAGTGATTAGCCAAAAGCTAAAAGCTAATTGCCAAAAGCTAAAAATTATGAACGAAGAAGAATTCGGGTTTGAAACCCAAGCCATACGCACCCAATTAGAGCGCACCCAATATTTAGAACATTCCGTGCCTTTGTATTTGACTTCTAGTTTTGTATTCGAAGATGCCGAAGATATGCGTGCTTCCTTTGCTGATGAGAAAGATAGAAATATTTATAGCCGCTATAGCAATCCGAATACCAACGAGTTTGTGGATAAAGTGTGTAAAATGGAAGGCGCAGCGGCAGGTTTTGCTTTTGCTTCTGGTATGGCAGCAGTCTTTTCTACATTAGCCGCTTTGTTGAATTCTGGCGATCATATTGTTTCGGCGGGCAGTGTTTTTGGCGCAACACATTCTTTGTTTATCAACTATTTTCCGAAATGGGGAATAGAAACTTCGTATTTTGATATTGACAAACCTGATACTATTGAAAGTTTTATCAAACCAACTACTAAAATTATTTTTGCTGAATCACCTACAAATCCAGCGGTCGATATTATCGATTTGGAATTGCTTGGTACTATTGCCAAAAAGCACAATCTAATTTTAATCATCGACAATTGTTTCGCAACGCCTTATTTGCAGCAACCTATAAAATGGGGAGCTGATTTGGTCATCCATTCGGCGACCAAACTAATCGACGGTCAAGGACGTGTTTTGGGCGGAATCACTGTTGGTAATGCTGAATTGATGCAAAAAATCTATCTATTTTCTCGATTGACAGGGCCTGCTTTATCTCCGTTTAATGCTTGGGTATTGTCTAAAAGTTTAGAAACTTTAGCGATTCGATTAGATAGACATTGTGAAAACGCTTTGAAAGTAGCCGAGTTTTTAGAGCAGCATCCGAAAGTAAATAAAGTAAAATATCCGTTCTTGAAATCGCATCCTCAGTACGAAATCGCTCAAAAACAAATGAAATTAGGCGGTAATATTGTAGCTTTCGAAATCAAAGGCGGAATTGAAGCAGGAAGAGCCTTTTTGGATAAAATAAAAATGTGCTCGTTGTCGCCCAATTTAGGCGATACGAGAACTATTGTAACACATCCAGCCTCAACAACACACAGTAAATTGTCTGTCGAAGAGCGTTTGGCAGTAAGTATTACCGATGGTTTGGTACGTGTTTCGGTAGGATTGGAAACCGTGAAAGATGTAATTGCTGATTTGGAGCAGGCTTTGGCGTGAAAATTTATTATTATTAATTCCTATATAATTGCCCACGGTTTCAACCGTGGGTTTTGTGGTTAAAATAGTATTGTTAATTCATCAAAATATAATTTAGTTTTTGATTTTTGAATGTTGTAAATTTGGTTTTTATCTTACATTCTTATGAAAAACAGTTGGGGATTTGAAAAGAGAGTTAATTAAGCAAAATAGAAAATCAAAACCTAGACTTGCCAATTATAAAGAAAACTTTCGGAATTAACACTATAAAACAATGGAAAAGCCAAATGAAATAAAATGATTTGAAGAGAAAAAAGTCCGGACATTATGGAGTGAAATCTATACCATTAAATTTATATCAACCACTATTCGTAATTCGTAATTTCTAATTCGTAATTAAAAAAAATGCTCTCAAAAAAAACAAAATACGGAATCAAAGCGTTGACCTTTTTGGCTCGCCAAGAAGATCAAACACCAGTTGCTATTGCTGATATTGCAAAAGCAGAACATATTTCGATAAAATTTCTGGAAAGCATTCTGTTGCTTTTGCGCCATTCCGGTTTTTTGGGTGCCAAAAAAGGAAAAGGTGGCGGTTACTATTTAATAAAAGACCCAAAGGACATCAATATGGCCAAAGTCTATCGCATTCTCGAAGGACCAATAGCTTTATTGCCTTGCGTGAGTCATAATTTCTACGAAAAATGCGACGATTGTGTCGATGAAGCCAAATGTTCCGTGCATAAATTGATGACCGAAGTTCGGGATAATACTTTGATGATATTGGAAAATAATTCTTTGGCAGATATCTCATTTTAGGCGCAAATTTTCCCAAATATATTCCATTTCTTAGTAGGAGAAATGACATACTAAAATATCTTTGGGATTAAAAAAAATAAAAATCTTGGAATTCAGTAGGAATAAATTTTGTACTTCTAAAATAAATAGTATTTTTGCAAACTTAATCTACTATTCCGATGGGGTAATAGATTTATAGATTCAACAAAAACGAAACAATGATTAAGAGATTTGTAAAAAATTTTAATGACTCGGTAGGAGTAATGCAGAATAGCTCTTTTGCTAAGAGGCTTTGGGTTTTTGTTCCCGTTTTTTTGATTGTGGTTTTATTGACCGTTTTGATCTACAATCATTATGCAGATTTTACTTGGAGTAATTTCGTCGGTGGATTTAACAAAGAGTTTTTAGTGTTTTTTGCCATCGGTATTTTTGCCCAATTGGTCGATGGGACTTTAGGAATGGGTTATGGTGCGACTTCTACTTCATTTTTGTTGGCTTATGGAATTCCGCCGGCAGTTAGTAGTACTGGGGTTCACGTGGCCGAAATGTTTACAACTGGAGCCTCTGCGGTTTCTCATCATAAATTTGGAAATATCAATAAAAAACTGGTAAAACATCTTTTAATTCCGGGAGTTTTAGGTTCCATTACGGGTGCTTATCTACTTTCAGATGTAATTGATGGAGATGTAATTAAGCCTTTTATAGCAGTTTATATGATTGTGTTGGCTGTTATCATTATCAAAAAAGCATTGGTAAAGAATATCGTAAAAAAGAAAACAAAAAGATTAGATATTTTAGCCTCTTTCGGTGGTTTTATGGATTCTGTTGGTGGTGGAGGTTGGGGTCCCATCGTGACTTCTACTTTGCTAGGACGTGGTAGAAATCCGCGCTATACCATTGGTTCAGTAAATGCAGCGGAGTTTGCAGTATCTTTTGCCAGTGGAGTTACCTTTATGATTTTCGGAGGAATAAGCGGATGGCAAGTAATCATAGGGTTGATTTTGGGAGGCGTGATAGCTGCTCCTCTTGCTGCTTTTTTGGTGAATAAAATTCAAAGAAAACCAATGATGATTGCTGTTGGAATCTTGATTATTATTTTAAGTTTAAGAACCTTATCAAAATTATTATAATGAGTTTATCAATAGTTACTACTTTATTAGAAAAAACCAAAGATTTTTCCATCGAGCACACGTTAGCTTTTTTGGCTACTGAATATGAAGGAAAAGTAGTTTTTTCTACTTCTTTCGGACAGGAAGACCAAGTAATTACGGCTTTAATCGCCACAAACGATTTGCCAATAACTATTTTTACTTTGGACACAGGCAGATTATTTCAAGAAACGTATGATGTTTTTCATAAAACCTTGAAAAAATACCAAAAAGAGATTAAAGTGTATTTTCCTGAAGCTTCAGCAATAGAAAAATTATTGGAAACCAAAGGACCAAACAGTTTCTACGAATCGGTCGAGAATAGAAAAGAATGTTGTTTTATTCGAAAAGTAATGCCTTTGACCAAAGCTTTGAAAGGAAATGCCATTTGGATTACAGGTCTAAGAGCCGAACAATCAGAAAACAGAAATAGTTTAGATTTGTTTGAATACGATGCTCATTTTGACATTATCAAATTCAATCCACTGCTAAAATGGACTTTAGAAGACGTTCAAAAATACATTGACGATAATAATGTACCACAAAACGCTTTGCACAAACAAGGATTTGTCAGCATAGGTTGCGCGCCTTGTACCAGAGCAATTTCAGCTGGCGAAGATATTAGAGCGGGAAGATGGTGGTGGGAATCGAGTCATAAAGAATGTGGTTTGCACCAGAAATAATATTTCAGATTGCAGAATAAAGAGAATAAAATCAATAGTAATAGTTTATGAGTTTTAGCGGAGGTTACAATAACCTTAAACTTTAAACTTTTAAACCTTTAAACTAAAAATAATGAGTTCAATATTAAAAACAAATGCTTTAGAAAGCGAAGCGATTTACATTTTTAGAGAAGTAATTTCTCAATTTGACAAACCAGTTTTGCTTTTTTCGGGCGGAAAAGATTCGATTACATTGGTGCGTTTGGCACAAAAAGCATTTTTTCCTGCCAAAATTCCTTTTCCATTATTGCACGTTGACACGGGACATAATTTCCCAGAAACTATCGAATTTAGAGATAGATTGGTGGCTGAATTAGGATTAGAATTAATTGTCAGAAATGTGCAAGATTCAATCGACGAAGGAAAAGTAATTGAAGAAACAGGACGTTATTCAAGTCGAAATATGTTGCAAACGACTACACTTTTGGATGCCATTGAAGAATTCAAATTTGATGCTTGCATCGGTGGCGCCCGTCGTGACGAAGAAAAAGCAAGAGCTAAAGAACGTATTTTCTCAGTTCGTGATGATTTTGGACAATGGGACGAAAAAAATCAACGCCCAGAATTATTCGATTTGCTGAACGGAAAAATCGAAAATGGTCAAAACGTTCGTGTTTTCCCAATTTCAAACTGGACAGAATTGGATGTTTGGAGTTATATCGAGCAAGAGCAAATCGAAATTCCGTCGATTTATTTTTCACATAAAAGAAAGGTTTTCTTAAGAGACGGTATGATTTGGTCACATTCTCCTTTTGTTTACCAAGAAGAAGATGAAGAAATTGAAGAAAGAGTTGTTCGTTTTAGAACCGTCGGCGATATGAGTTGCACCGCAGCTGTTGATTCGTATGCTGCGACAATTGCACAAGTTGTGGGCGAAATCAGAACTTCAACAATTTCTGAAAGAGGCGCCAGAATCGATGATAAACGTTCGGAAGCCGCAATGGAAAAAAGAAAACAACAAGGGTACTTTTAGAAAATATCGATTGAAAGATTTAAGGATTTAAAAATTAAAAGATTTAGGAAGGAAGTTAAACACTTTAAACCTTAAACTTTAAACAAATTATAAAATGGAAGTTTTAAAAATAGCAACAGCAGGAAGTGTAGATGACGGAAAAAGTACATTAATTGGAAGATTATTGTACGATACAAAATCATTGACCACCGATAAAATTGAAGCAATAGAAAAAAGCAGCAAGCAAAAAGGATACGATTACCTCGATTTTTCATTGGCTACGGATGGTTTAGTTGCCGAGCGTGAACAAGGAATTACGATAGATGTAGCACACATTTATTTTTCGACTGCCAAGAAAAGTTACATCATTGCCGATACGCCAGGACACGTAGAATATACCAGAAATATGGTTACTGGAGCTTCGACTTCGCAAGTTTCTATCATTTTGATTGACGCTCGAAAAGGCGTTATTGAGCAAACG
Source organism: Flavobacterium sp. (assembly GCA_010365135.1). Lineage (GTDB taxonomy): Bacteria > Bacteroidota > Bacteroidia > Flavobacteriales > Flavobacteriaceae > Flavobacterium. The sequence continues at coordinate 28,651 of JAAFGY010000003.1, read as the reverse complement.
TATCGTCACTTTTTTATCAATAATTTATTGCGTGTCAAAGAAGTGATTGTTGCCGTAAACAAAATGGATTTGGTTGACTATTCAGAAGAAGTTTATAACAAAATCAAAGCCGATTTTCAAGCCTTGAATGCCAAAAGCACGTTCAAAGAACAAGTCGTAAGTTACATTCCGTTGAGTGCTTTGACAGGTGATAATGTGGTAGAAACATTAGGAAAAATGCCTTGGTACACTGGACAAACTATCTTGCAACACCTAGAAGCTTTAGAGCCTACAGATGTTTTCGAAAAAGGAAAAGTTCGTTTCCCAGTGCAAACCGTGATTCGCCCCAAAACCGAAGAATACCACGATTTTAGAGGATATGCTGGAAAATTATACGGGAACAATATCAAAGTGGGCGATGCTGTAACGGTGCTTCCTTCATTGACCGAATCTAAAGTCTCGAAAATTCACTTTTTCGACCAACAATTTGAGGAAGCCACAGCAGGTTCTTCGGTAGTTTTGGAATTGGAAAATGACATCAACGTGACTCGGGGCGATATGATTGTAAAATCAGGTGAATTGCCAAGAATTGAAAAAGAAATTAATACGACAATTTGCTGGATGGACAGTAAAAAATTGGTTGCAGGTACAAAATATATCGTTCAGCATAATACGAATAGAGTTTTGGCAAAAATTGATGCAGTAAAAAACACCATTTCTACTGATTATTCTGGAACAAATGAAGCTACTCAACTGGCAATTAATGAAATTGGAGAAGTTCAAATAAAATTGAGCAAGCCATTATATTTTGACGCCTACAGCGAAAACAAATCAAATGGGGCATTTATCCTGATTGATGTAGCGACTAATACAACCGCAGGAGTTGGATTTATTAAATAATTTTCAGCTTTTAGCAATTGGCTTTTAGCCTTTAGCAAAAAAAAATAGAATTAAATATCACAAGCTAATAGCCAAAAGCTAATAGCCCAAAGCCTTATAATTATGCAAAGTTTTAGAACCGAAATAGAAGATCCGATTGTTCAAAAAGACATCATCGATTTAGAAAGAAAAATTACTTTATTCCGTGACGGAAAAATTGATGACGAGCGTTTTCGCAGTCTTCGTTTAGCGCGTGGAATTTATGGTCAACGTCAGGAAGGCGTTCAAATGATTCGTATTAAACTGCCTTTTGGGAAAGTTACAAGCGAACAATTGTTACGAATTTCAAAAGTTTCTGACGAATATTCAAGAGGTCGTTTGCACATCACAACGCGTCAAGACATCCAAATTCACTTTGTGAGTTTAGACAGAACACCTGAACTTTGGGCCGAATTGGAGAAAGATGATGTTACACTTCGTGAAGCTTGTGGAAACACAGTTCGTAATATAACAGCCAGCGAAACTGCCGGAATCGATGTCGATGAACCTTTCGATGTGTCGCCTTATGCGCACGCCTTGTTTCAGTTTCTACTGAGAAATCCGGTTTGTCAGGAAATGGGACGTAAATTCAAAATATCTTTTTCATCTTCGGATGAAGATACCGCTTTGAGTTATTTGCACGATTTAGGATTTATTCCAAAAATTGTCAATGGGGAACGAGGATTCAAAATAATGTTGGGTGGCGGATTAGGATCTCAGCCTCTTCACGCCGAATTGTTGTCGGAATTTGTGCCTGTGGATCAAATTATCCCAACAACCGAAGGAATTCTTAGAGTATTTGACCGTTTTGGCGAAAGATCCAAACGTTTGAAAGCACGTATGAAATTCTTAATCAAAGATTTGGGTGCTGAAGCGTTGTTAAAACTGGTCGAAGAAGAGAAAAAAGCCTTGTCTTGCAAATCTTTCGAAATAGATACAACCGCATTTGATGGCTCAATTCCAGAACCTTTATTGATTGCTCCAAAAGTAGAAATCGCAGATGTTGCTGCTTTCGAAGTTTGGAAAAAGTCGAATGTAATTCAACAAAAACAAGCAGGATATTTTGCCATTGGAATTAAAGTTCTTTTGGGAGATTTTTATACAGATAAAGCTCGATTATTGGCCGATTTGATCAAAAATTATGGAGCGAATGAGTTGCGTTTGTCACTAAGACAAGACATTCTTATTCGTCACATAAAAGAAGACAATTTGGTCTTTTTTTACCAAGAATTAGCCAAATTAAATTTGGTAGAATTAGGATATAATTCTACTGCCGATATTACCGCTTGTCCAGGAACTGATACTTGTAATTTGGGTATTGCAAGCAGTACAGGAATCGCCACAGAACTAGAGCGAGTTTTGGCTGCGGAATATCCACAATATAGCGAGAACAAGGAAATAACCATAAAAATTAGTGGCTGTATGAATGCTTGCGGGCAACACAATATGGCTCAAATTGGTTTTCAAGGGATGTCAATTAATTCCGGAAAATTAGTCGCGCCAGCACTTCAAGTGTTGTTGGGTGGAGGAAACTTAGGAAATGGTCAAGGAAGATTTGCCGATAAAGTAATCAAAATTCCGAGTCGTCGTGGGCCTGAAGCCTTGCGTTCTATTTTGAATGATTTCGAAGCTAATGCCAAATATCTTAAATTTTTAGAGTATTATGATGCCAAAGGCGAAACTTATTTCTTCGAATTATTAAAGCCACTTTCGGAAATTGATACTCTAACTCAAGAGGATTTTGTTGATTGGGGGAATGCCGATAATTATGTAAAAGCGATTGGAGTGGGCGAATGTGCTGGAGTTGTAATCGATTTAGTGGCCACATTAATTTTCGAAGCCAAAGACAAAATAACTTTTGCAAACGAAGCTTTCGAAGAAAAAAAATGGTCTGATGCTATTTATTTAGCCTACGCAGGTTTTGTAAATGGTGCCAAAGCGTTGTTGCTTTCCGAAAACCAAAAGACAAATCATCATGCAGGAATCATCGATTTATTTGATACCGTTTTTGTAGAAACGAATAAAATTGTGTTGAATTCTTCTTTCAAAGATTTGGTTTACCAAATTAATCAAAATGAACCTTCAGAGGAATTTGCCAAAAAATACATTCAAGAAGGAATTGCTTTTTTTGAAAATATTGAGAATTATAGAACAAAAGATTTAGCAAATGAATAAAATCGTAAAACCAAAAGTAACTTTAGTTGGAGCGGGCCCAGGCGATCCAGATTTGCTGACTATCAAAGGCGTAAAAGCACTTGCTGATGCCAATGTGGTTTTGTATGATGCTTTGGCTAACGAAGAAATATTGGCATATGCTCCAAAAAAATCCATCAAAATATTTGTTGGAAAAAGAAAAGGCTGTCACGCCTATTCCCAAGATCAAATCAATCAATTAATTGTTGATAATGCACTGACTTACGGAAATGTCGTTCGACTAAAAGGGGGTGATCCCTTCATTTTTGGTCGTGGAAGCGAAGAAATTGAATACATTGAAAGTTTTGGAATTCCAACGTTTGTCGTTCCTGGAATTTCCTCCTCGATTGCCGTTCCTGCAAATCAGGGAATTTCATTAACAAAAAGAGGTGTTTCCGAAAGCTTTTGGGTGATCACAGGCACAACTTCGGATCGAAATTTATCAAAAGATGTGGCTTTGGCGGCAAAATCTACGGCAACTGTTGTAATTTTAATGGGAATGAGTAAATTGGAACAAATTATAGCACTTTTTCAAAACGAATCCAAAGGAGAAACTCCCGTTGCGATTATTCAAAACGGAACAATGCCCGACGAAAAAGTAGGTTTTGGCACTATTGATACGATTTCGAAAGTAGTAAAAGACAATAATTTGAGTTCGCCAGCCATAATCGTCATTGGCGAAGTGGTAAAAGAACGCAATAAATTAAAGGGATTTTACAAGGAATATATATCTAATAAAGTTTGCGCCCGAGAATAATGGAAAGGAACGAACTATACCCAATTTTCCTAAAATTAAACCAACTCAATGTGCTAATTGTGGGCGGAGGAAACGTGGGTTTAGAAAAACTTTCGTTTATGCTAAAGTCTAGTCCAAACGCCAATATTGAGGTGGTGGCAATGCATTTTTTGCCAGAACTTTTGGCGTTGGCCGAAAAACATAATGTAATAATTACCCATTCAAAGTTCAAGAAAAAAATGCTCAAAAAACGGCATTTGGTTATTGCTTGCACTGACAATTTGAAAGTCAATAAAAGAGTTTATGAATTATCAAAAAAACGAAATTTATTGGCAAATATCGCCGACACACCTGAATTCTGTGATTTTTATTTGGGCGGAATTGTGACCAAAGGAAACGTGAAAATCGCTATTTCAACCAACGGAAAATCACCAACAACGGCCAAAAGATTGCGAGAATTCTTCGAAGAAATAATCCCAGACGACATCAATAAAATGGTCGAAAACCTGAACGAATACCGCAAAACCCTAAAAGGCGATTTTCAGGAAAAAGTGGATAAAATGAATGAAATAACCCAATCCTTGAAGGGAAAAAAATAAAATATACCTTGAATACTTGCAATTAATCGCGCTATGTACGTACTTTGCAGCGTTCCTACATTTATTGATTGTTATCACGAAAGCCAGAGGGAATAGACCCGACGAAAGCTTAGCAACCTATTCCTTTTCAGCGAAAAAGGTGCTACATTCTATCTCGATTTATCGGGAAAAGATAACCACGCGAAAATTCTCCCTTTCCACATAACAAATATAATTTTACAACCCTGTCAGGGTTCAAAACCCTGACAGGGTTGGTTAGTTTAAATATACTGAAAAATGCCAAACATTCAAGAAGAAATTCAAAAACGAATTCTCGTACTCGACGGAGCAATGGGAACAATGTTGCAACGCTATAATTTTTCCGAAGAAGATTTTCGAGGAGAACGTTTCAAAGACTTTCCGTATTCCTTAAAAGGAAACAACGATTTGTTGTCTTTAACCCAACCGCAAGCCATAAAGGACGTCCACGCTTTGTATTTTGAAGCTGGCGCTGATATTGTCGAAACCAATACGTTCTCAGGAACCACAATTGGTATGGCCGATTATCATCTCGAAGATATTGTTTACGAATTAAACTTTCAATCGGCAAAACTAGCTCGCGAAGTTGCTGATGAATTCACCGCAAAAAATCCTGAAAAACCACGTTTTGTTGCCGGTTCAATTGGGCCAACAAACAGAACAGCAAGTATGTCGCCAGACGTGAACGATCCAGGTTATAGAGCCGTAACTTTCGATGATTTGCGTATTGCTTACAAACAACAAGTCGAAGCGTTAATTGATGGCGGCGTTGATTTGCTTTTGGTGGAAACGATTTTCGATACTTTAAATGCCAAAGCAGCACTTTTCGCCATCGAAGAAGTTAAAGACGAACGCCACATAGATATTCCAATAATGGTTTCAGGAACGATTACCGATGCTTCTGGAAGGACGCTTTCTGGTCAAACGGTGGAAGCTTTCTTGATTTCGATTTCGCACATTCCATTGTTGAGCGTAGGTTTCAATTGTGCTCTTGGAGCGCACCAACTGAAACCGTATTTGAAACAATTGTCACAAAATACGTCCTTCAATATTTCGGCACATCCTAATGCTGGATTGCCAAATGCTTTTGGACAATACGACGAAACACCACAAGAAATGCAAACGCAAATCAAGGAATATTTAGACGAAAATTTAATCAATATTATTGGCGGTTGTTGCGGTACAAATCCAGACCATATTCGATTGATTGCGGAAGTGGCGAAGGATTACAAACCGAGAAAAATTACAGAAACGATATAATGGAAGAAGCAAAACATAAATATTTAAAATTATCAGGTCTTGAACCATTAACCATTACGCCTGAAACCAACTTTGTAAACATTGGAGAACGAACGAATGTAACCGGCTCCCGAAAATTTTTGCGTCTTATAAAAGAGGAAAAATACGCCGAAGCACTTGCTGTGGCTCGTGATCAAGTAGAAGGCGGCGCACAAATCATCGATATTAATATGGATGAAGGAATGCTCGACGGCGTTTATGCAATGACCACTTTCTTGAATTTAATTGCATCTGAACCCGATATTTCTCGTGTTCCTTTGATGATTGATAGTTCGAAATGGGAAATTATCGAAGCAGGTTTGAAAGTCGCTCAAGGCAAAAGTGTGGTCAATTCGATTTCTTTAAAGGAAGGTGAAGAACAATTTATTCATCACGCCAAATTGGTAAAACGCTACGGAGCGGCTGTAATTGTTATGGCTTTCGACGAAAAAGGGCAAGCTGATAACTACGAGAGACGTATCGAAATTTGCAAACGGTCCTATGATATTTTGGTGAATAAAGTGCGTTTTCCAGCCGAAGACATCATTTTTGACCCTAATATTTTCCCTGTTGCAACGGGAATGGATGAACATAAATTGAACGCTTTAGATTTCTTCCGAGCCACAAAATGGATTAAAGAAAATCTTCCTTATGCGCATGTAAGTGGCGGTGTGAGCAATGTTTCGTTCTCTTTTAGAGGAAATGATACGGTGCGCGAAGCAATGCATTCGGCTTTCTTGTACCACGCGATCAAAAACGGAATGACAATGGGAATCGTCAATCCTGAAATGTTGTCTATTTATGATGAAATTCCAAAAAATTTATTAGAACACGTCGAAGATGTTTTGTTAAACCGCAGAGAAGATGCCACGGAACGATTATTGGACTTCGCCGAAAATGTAAAAGACGAAGTAAAAGTTAACGAAAAAGCAGTTCAAGAATGGCGTTCGGGAACTATTCAAGAACGATTAACGCATTCTTTGGTAAGAGGAATCGACGAATTTATAGAATTAGATATTGAAGAGGCGCGACAAGCAGCTTCAAAACCAATTGAAGTTATCGAAATCAATTTGATGACAGGAATGAATGTCGTTGGAGATTTATTTGGTTCGGGAAAAATGTTTTTGCCCCAAGTGGTAAAATCAGCAAGGGTAATGAAAAAGGCTGTGGCTTATTTACTTCCATTTATTGAAGCTTCTAAACAAGTTGGAGACAAGCAAGGAAACGGAAAAATCCTGATGGCAACCGTAAAAGGCGATGTTCACGACATCGGAAAAAATATTGTTTCCGTCGTTTTGGCTTGCAATAATTACGAAATCATTGACCTTGGCGTGATGGTTCCGCCTGAAAAAATTATTGCTGCTGCCATTGAACACAATGTAGATATTATTGGTTTAAGCGGATTAATTACGCCATCCTTGGATGAAATGGTTTATTTAGCCAAAGAATTAGACAAGCAAAACGTCAAAATCCCTATAATGATTGGCGGTGCGACAACTTCAAGAGCGCACACAGCCGTGAAAATTGCCCCTCAATATAGAGAAACCGTGATTCACGTAAACGATGCTTCAAGAGCCGTAACGGTGGCAGGAAATTTATTGGATCACAATCGAAAAATATATGCAAGCGATATTCGAGCCGAATATGATGCTTTCAGAGAAACGTTTTTGAACCGTTCGCGAGACAAGAATTTCTTGACGATTGAGCAAGCGCGTGTCAATAAATTAAAATTAGATTGGGAAACTTATACCCCAAAGAAACCCAACTTTATTGGAACAAAAACTATAGAAGTTGACTTGGATGTGTTGGTTCCGTATATTGACTGGACACCGTTTTTCAGAACTTGGGAATTGTTTGGAAAATATCCTGCGATTTTGACCGATGCGGTTGTGGGCGAACAAGCACACTCCGTTTTTCATGATGCTCAAGAAATGCTGAAAGTAATTTTGAAAGAAAAGAAATTGACAGCCAAAGGAATTTACGGTATTTTTCCAGCGAATCAAATCAATGATGACGATATAGAATTGCGTGATGAAAGCGGAAAATTATTGGAGAAATTCTTGACTTTGCGTCAGCAAGCGCAGAAAACAAAAGGTGCTCCAAACATTGCTTTAGCGGATTTTATTGCTCCAAAAGAAAGCGGAAAAACCGATTATATGGGTGCGTTTTGTGTCACAACCGGTTTTGGTGTTGACGAATGGGCAGCGGAATTTGAAAGGGATTTGGATGATTATAATTCGATTATGGTCAAAGCTTTGGCGGATCGTTTTGCAGAAGCATTCGCCGAATATTTGCACGAAAAAGTCCGTAAAGAAATTTGGGGTTACGCCGCTGATGAAGTTTTCTCAACCGAAGCTTTAATTGAAGAAATCTACAAAGGAATCCGTCCTGCGCCGGGTTATCCAGCTTGTCCCGACCATTTAGAAAAACCTACGATTTGGAAATTGTTAAATGTTGCTGAAGAAATTGGAGTGACTTTGACCGAAAGTATGGCAATGTGGCCAGCTTCTTCGGTGTCTGGATATTATTTTGGAAATCCGGAAAGCAAGTATTTTGGACTCGGAAAAATAAAAGAAGACCAAGTTGTAGATTACGCCAAACGAAGAAATATTCCAACGGAAACAGCCGCGAAATGGTTGAATCCAAATATAGCAGATTAAAAAATAGTCATAAAGTCCAAAGTCATAAAGTCCAAAGGGCTGACTTTCGACATTCGACATTCAAACTTTAAGACTTAAATGAAAGTAACTGAACATATTGAAAACGCACAAGGAAAAACATTGTTTTCTTTCGAAATTATTCCACCACAAAAAGGCAAAAGTATTCAGGAGTTATACGATAATATTGATCCCTTGATGGAATTCAAACCGCCTTTTATAGACGTGACAACTTCGCGTGAAGAATATATTTATGTGGATAAAGGCAACGGACTGTTGGACAAAAAACTAACCAGAATGCGTCCAGGAACTTTGGGTATTTGTGCTTCCATTAAGCATAAATATGCTGTTGATACTGTTCCTCACGTGCTTTGCGGAGGTTTTACAAAAGAAGAAACTGAGTATTTATTGGTCGATTGTCATTATTTAGAAATTAATAATGTGATGGCTTTACGTGGCGATGCGATGAAAGAGGAACAATCTTTTGTGGCAAAAGAAGGCGGTAATAATTATGCTGTTGACTTGGTAAAACAAATTCACCAACTGAATCAAGGGAAATACTTACACGATGTAATGCATATTGACAATAAAGCCGATTTTTGTATTGGAGTTGCAGGTTATCCAGAGAAACATTTGGAATCTCCCTCCTTGATTTCGGATTTGAAAAGGTTAAAAGAAAAAGTAGATGCAGGAGCAGATTATGTGGTTACCCAAATGTTTTTTGACAATGCAAAATATTTTGATTTTGTAAAAAAAGCTAGAGCAATTGGCATCATGGTTCCAATTATTCCCGGAATCAAACCAATAGCGGTTAAAAGGCATTTACAAATTCTACCCCAAATTTTCCGAATCGACTTGCCAGAAGATTTAATTCACGCTATCGACCAATGTAAATCTCCAGCAGATATTAAACAAGTAGGAGTAGAGTGGGCCATTCAGCAATCTTTAGAATTAAAAGCAGCGGGCGTTCCTGTTTTGCATTATTATTCGATGGGAAAATCAGAAAATATTAGACAAATAGCGAGTAAGGTTTTTTAAAGTTTCCAGCCTTTTAAAGCTTCCAGCCTTTCAATGACTGGAAGCTTTCCGCTTTTATAACTTACTTCGTAATTTCCCTAAAAATGGCTTCTAAATTTTTATTTTTTTGATTGAGTTGTAGTGTTTTTAAACCATTGGCATTGGCAAAATCAAAAACCGCAGGGCGCATATCTTTATCGGCGAGGAAGGTCAATTCCCAAATCATATCGTGGGTGTTTTTGAAGGAAGTCAGATTCTCGATTTTGGCAATCAATTGTTCCTCAACTTTATAATCGAATTCTACTTCGATAACTTGTTCGTTGTCAGCTGAAATAAGGTTGTCTAATTTTTTATCAGCTACAATTTTCCCTTTGTCAATAATAATCACTCGGTCGCAAATCGCTTCTACTTCCTGCATAATATGCGTCGACAGAAAAACAGTTTTGTCTTTGCCTACGTTTTTTATCACATTTCTAATTTCGACCAATTGATTTGGGTCTAAACCGGTTGTTGGTTCGTCTAGAATCAATACATCGGGATTGTGCAACAAAGCATTGGCCAATCCCACACGCTGGCGAAAACCTTTAGATAATTGTCCTATTTTCTTGTGACTTTCATTGGATAAACCTGTTAATTGAATCACTTCTTCGATTCGGGATTTGGCTATTTTATAAACATCGGCATTGAAGGCTAAGTATTCTCGAACATACAAATCCAAGTATAAAGGATTGTGTTCCGGCAAGTACCCAATAGATTGTTGTACAGATTTTGCTTGCGAATCGACATCAAATCCATTGACCGAAGCAGCGCCTACGTCGGCAGCAATATAAGTGGTCAATATTTTCATCAAAGTTGATTTTCCGGCACCATTTGGCCCTAAAAAACCTACGATTTCGCCCTTGTGAACAGAAAACGAAATGTTGTCCAGTGCTTTTTGCGCACCATAACTTTTGGATATGTTATTTACTTCTATTGACATTGTGTTTTATTTGTTGCAAAAGTAAACAGAAAATAATGGAGTGTTAAATGAAATTATAGATTTTGTTTTTCTTTCTTATAAACATTTTTATTTAGACTAAAACTTGATAATAATTATCGAAGAAATTTATAGAAAATATGGCATTGTTCTTGTTAAAACTATATTAAATTTAAAACACTTTAAAAATGAAAAAATTATTACTAATTCTTGCATTGTCTATGTTTAGCTTTGCAAATGCTCAAAAAGGAACAATTTTAGTTTCTGGAAATATAAGTTATAACTCTCAAAAATCAGGTGATTCGGGAAGTTCTTCACAAATTAAAAATTTTAATTTTTCTCCAAAAATGGGTTATCAATACAATGATAATTGGACTTTGGGGGTCGAATCTTCCGTTAATTCATATAAATATGGATATGAAAATAGTCAAGAACTAAATAATAACAAATTTTTGGTAGGTGGTTTTTTAAGGTATTCAAAAACCTTAAGCGAAATTTTCTCCGTTTATGCAGATTTGGGAGTTGGATACCAATATGTAAAATATTGGAATATAACTGGAGATAATAGTACTTTATCAAAAACAAAAGAAAATGGTTATTATATTGGTATAACTCCTGCAATATATCTTAATTTGAAGAAAAATTTTGGATTGAATTTTAATATTGGAGGTTTAGGATATGACACCTTAAATAACACAACTAATAATGGTACTGATACCAAAAGTTTTAATTTCAGTTTTGGTCAAGCTTTTAGCGTTGGGATTTCTAAAAACTTTTAATATTTAAACTTTCAAAAGTTTTACAAAAAGCATTCGTTTTTTACGGATGCTTTTTTGTTGAAAATAGTTCATCATATTTCAATGTTTATCAATAATGAATGGGTAGTAAGTATATTTGTCTAATTGCAATTTAAAATCTTCATTTTTGATTATTACCTAATGAAAAACCAGTTTTATCGAGAATTCTTTTTTTGTTCAATAAAATCGGCGTTTTCTTTTGGTTAGCAAAAAATAATTTATACATTCGCAGAGAATTTTACTAAAAATACGAAACAAAATGTCAACTAACCAGTTTTATTTTAGCAATACTTACTATTTCTTCTTTAGGAAGTAAGGATTGTCTATGGTTATTTGAACGATTAAGAAACAAATAAAACTAATATACAATCCTGATGAAAATCAGGATTTTTTTTTGAATATTTATGAACACTACAAATAAGCAAACTACTTCCACCGATTCTCCCTCTCGTTTGTTGAGGGTCGGGGAGAGGATTGCAATACAAGGTATAAAAGGCTCTTTTCACCATCAGGTGGCGCAAGAATATTTTGGCAATGAGGTCGAAGTGGATGAATGTTTGTCATTCGATAAATTAGTAGACAGTTTGCTTTCGGGAAAATCAGATCAGGCAGTTATGGCGATAGAAAATTCTATTGCGGGTCCAATTATTCCGAATTATGCGTTGATTGACAAGAATAATTTGCACATTATTGGCGAGCATTATTTAGACATTCATCAAAATTTAATGGCGCTAAAAGGGCAGAATATTAAAGATATTCTTGAAGTTCATTCGCATCCAATGGCGTTGTTGCAATGTATGGAATTCTTGAAAAAATATCCAAAAATTAAATTAGTCGAAGATAAAGATACGGCCGAAACAGCACGTAGAATTCAGAAAAAGCAACTTTTAGGAATTGCTGCAATTGCCAGTAAAACGGCAGCGGAAATGTATGATTTAGAAATTTTGGCTCCAGAAATCCAAACGATTAACAATAATATGACGCGTTTTGTTATTGTAAAACGGGAAAATTCATTTGTTTCAAAAAACGAAATTAATCGCGCCTCTATAAAATTCGAATTGGATCACAAACGCGGAAGTTTGGCCGCCGTTTTGAATGTAATGAGCGATTGCAAACTGAATTTAACCAAGATTCAATCCTTGCCAAAAATAGAAACACCTTGGAAATATTCGTTTTTTGTGGACGTAACTTTTGAAAAGTACCAAGATTACGCGAAAGCAAAATCTTTATTGGAAATTATGGCAGAATATTTCAAAGTTTTAGGAGAATATAAAAACACAAAACCGTAGTTCAAGATTGCAGATTTTAGATTTCAGAAGGCAGAATATATAATGCAGATTTCAGAAATCACAATTCAAAATTTTAAAGATAAAACAGAAAATAATAAATAAAAATCCCCTTTTCGATTTCGGCTCCCCTTCCTTTTGGAGGGGGTTGGGGGAGGAAAAAAAAGAAAATGATTACAACCGCTAAACGTTTAGACATAGTTGAAGAATACTATTTCTCTTCAAAATTGAGAGAGGTAAGACAATTGGCTTCTGAAGGAAAACCCATTATCAATATGGGAATTGGAAGCCCAGATTTGCGTCCGTCACAAGCGGTTATTGAGGCCGTAAATTTGGCGATGCAAGAAGAAAATGCGCATCAATATCAAAGTTACCAAGGATTGCCGGAATTGAGAAAAGGAATGGCTGATTTTTATGAAAATAATTACGGAGTTGCTTTAGATTCGAATACTGAAATTTTACCTTTAATGGGTTCCAAAGAAGGAATTATGCATATTTCGCTAGCTTTTTTGAATGAGGGAGACCAAGTTTTAATTCCAAATCCAGGTTACCCAACGTATTCTTCCGTTACGAATTTGGTTGGAGCGGTTCCGGTTTATTATGATTTGCAGGAAAAAAATTATTGGGAACCTGATTTCGAAGCTTTAGAAAAATTAGATTTATCCAAAGTAAAATTGATGTGGTTGGGTTATCCGCATATGCCAACAGGAGCGAGAGGAAGTTTGGAATTGTTCGAAAAATTAGTGGCTTTCGCCAAAAAGCACAATATTTTATTAATCAATGACAATCCGTACAGTTTTGTTTTGAACGATAATCCAATGAGTTTGTTGCAAGTCGAAGGCGCAAAAGACGTAGCATTAGAATTAAATTCTTTATCAAAAACTTTCAATATGGCAGGTTGGCGAGTGGGAATGGTTTTAGGAAATGCGGCTTGCATTGATGCAGTTTTGAAAGTAAAAAGCAATATGGACAGCGGAATGTTCTTCGGAATCCAAAAAGGAGCGATTGAAGCATTAAAAAGCGAAAAATCTTGGTTTGATTCGATGAATGCGGTTTACAAGAAAAGAAGAGTTTTGACTGAACAGTTGGCTCAAAAGCTAGGTTGCGAAGTTTACAAAGAAGGTGTTGGATTATTTGTTTGGGCAAAATTACCAGCAGGAATCGCATCTTCAGAAGATTTTATTGATAAAATATTATACGAAAAATCGATATTCATTACACCAGGAACTATTTTTGGTTCCAATGGCGAAGGATATATTCGATTTGCATTGTGTGTAAAAGAGGAAAAAATTCAAGAAGCAATTGATAGATTTGCAATTGGCTTGTAGCTTTTAGCAGTTGGCAATTTGTCAGCTACCAAAAGCCAAAAGCCAAAAGCCAAAAGCATAATAAAAATGAAAATATTCGTAATAGGAACAGGATTAATAGGAGGCTCATTAGCATTAGGAGCTAAAGAATTTTTTGAAGATGCCAGAATTTATGGGATCGACAGTAATGAAAATCATTTGAAAGAGGCAATGTCGCTGGGAATTATTGATGAGGTTGCGGTTTTCGAAGATTTAGTCCAAGCCGATTACGTAATTCTTTCGGTTCCTGTTGATGTCGCTCTTATGTTTTTGCCAAAAGTTTTGGATATAATTCCAGATACATCGACAGTTTTTGATGTTGGTTCTACCAAGACTCCAATTTGTGAGGCGGTAAGAAATCATCCTAAAAGAAGGAATTTTATAGCAGCGCATCCCATTGCAGGAACGGAGTTTTCTGGGCCATCGGCGGCGATAAAAGGATTGTTTCAAGGCAAAACAAATATCATTTGCGAAGTGGAAAAGACGACTTTCAAGTTACAGGAAAAAGCATTGGATTTGTTCAAAAGTATGGGAATGAGAATTCGATATATGGATCCAAAATCACACGATAAACACATTGCTTATGTTTCGCATTTGTCGCACATTAGTTCGTTTATGCTCGGAAAAACGGTGATAAACAAAGAAAAAGACGAGCAAGATATATTTGATATGGCGGGTTCTGGGTTTGAAAGCACAGTTCGTTTGGCCAAAAGTTCACCAGCAATGTGGACACCAATTTTCAAACAGAATAAAAAGCAAGTTGTAAAAACATTGGAAGAATACATTTCTAATTTATCCAAGTTCAAAGAGTTGCTAGAGAATGACGATTATGATGCGATTTTCAATGAAATGCAAGGCGTAAACCGCATAAGAGAAATTTTAAACGGAATGAATAGTAAAAAATAGTATTAAAATAAAACACAACAAAAAATAAATAGTTAGAAAAGATGGAAAACAAGAAAGAAATGAGAAATTGGTTGAACGAATTCAATTTGACTCACCCATTCGTAATTGCAGGACCTTGTAGTGCTGAAACAGAAGAACAAGTTTTGAAAATTGCGCACGAATTGAAAGATTCAGATGTAAGCGTTTTTAGAGCAGGAATCTGGAAACCAAGAACTCGTCCAGGAGGATTTGAAGGTGTTGGTGAAATAGGTTTGAAATGGTTGAAAAAAGCAAAAGCAGAAACAGGTTTGCTAATGGGAACTGAAGTTGCCACAGCTGCACACTGTAAATTGGCTTTAGAAAATGACATTGACGTTCTATGGATTGGTGCTCGAACTACTGCAAATCCGTTTGCGGTTCAGGAAATTGCCGATACATTAAAAGGAACTGACAAAATTGTATTGATTAAAAACCCTGTAAATCCAGATATGGCTTTGTGGTTGGGTGGTGTAGAGCGTTTGTATGCTGCTGGAATCAAAAATTTAGGAGTAATTCATAGAGGTTTTTCTACTTACGAAAAAACAAAATACAGAAACATTCCAGAATGGCAAATTGCTATCGAACTGCAAAATAAATTCCCTGATTTGCCTTTAATCATCGATCCATCGCACATTACAGGAAACCGTGATATGATTCTTGAAGTGACTCAGGAAGCTTTGGACTTGAACTATGACGGTATGATTATCGAAACGCATAATGACCCAGACAATGCGTGGAGTGATGCTGCGCAACAAGTGACGCCTGCCGCTTTAAAACAAATTTTCAAAGATTTGAAAATCAGAAAAGTGAGTGGAGATTCAGATTTTGAAAATAAAATGACCAAATTAAGAGCCAATATCGATGTTTTAGATGCCAATTTATTAGAGCTTTTAGGCAAGCGTATGAAAGTTGCTGACGAAATTGGTCAAGTGAAAAAAGAAAATAACGTGGCTGTTTTGCAAAACAATCGTTGGAACGAAATCCAAGTAAAAATGATCGCTGCAGGTGCGAAAAAAGGGTTAACCGAAGAATTTATTGTTAGGTTATTCAGAGATATTCACCAAGAAAGTATTGGTCACCAAGAGAAAATATTGAATTCATAAGATGATTTAAGATTGCAGATTAACGATTTTTGATTGAAGATTTCGGTAATTGAACATTGAAATTTATAAAATCCCAAGGCTAATTGTTTTGGGATTTTTGTTTATTAGAGTATTCAAAAATCTAAATCCTCCATAAATCTTTTATCTTTGCAAACATTGAAATCTAAAATCTGAATTCAGAAATCTAAAATTGTAATGACAGGAACCGTTTATAAATCTACAGGAAGTTGGTACACCGTAAAATCCGATCAAGGCGCTTTTATCGAATGCCGTATGAAAGGGAAATTCCGAATCAAAGGTATCAAAAGCACGAACCCAATTGCTGTAGGCGATGTTGTAGATTATGAACTCGAAGAAACTTCGGATACCGTTACAGGAACCATTCATAAAATCCACGAAAGAAAGAATTATATTGTTCGAAAATCGGTGAATCTGTCACATCAAATGCACATTATTGCGTCGAATATTGATCGCGTTTTCCTTTTGGTTACCATCAACAATCCGCCAACAACGCCTAATTTTATCGACCGTTTTCTTGTAACTGCCGAAGCTTATGGAATTGAAACGGTTTTGGTTTTCAACAAAATTGACACTTTCGACGAAGCAACCTTGGACGAACAATTGTATTTGGAGCATATTTATTCGGCTATTGGCTATAAATGCCTTCGTGTTTCTGCCATAGAAAGTAAAGGAATAGAGGAGTTAAAGGCCATGATGATTGGCAAAGTAAGTATGTTTTCGGGACATTCTGGTGTTGGAAAATCGACTTTGGTCAATGCTATGGAACCCACTTTGAATCTAAAAACTAAAACCATTTCCGAAGCCAGTAAACAAGGACAGCACACAACGACTTTTGCTGAAATGTATGATTTGTCTTTTGATGCTCGAATAATAGACACGCCGGGAATCAAAGGTTTTGGAATTGTGGATATGGAAAAAGAGGAGATTAGTGGTTATTTTCCAGAGTTTTTCAAGTTGAAAGACCAATGCAAATTCAATAATTGTTTGCACAAAGACGAACCGCAATGCGCCATAAAAACAGCTTTAGAAAAAGACGAAATCGCTTGGTCACGCTACAATAGCTACATTAAAATATTGGAAGGTGATGACGAAAATTATCGCACCGATTCCTTCGATGAAGATCGAAAAGCCAGTGATGAAACGCGGAAATAATTATTTTAGATCCTAACCCTATCAGGGTTTTAAACCCTGATAGGGTTGTTAAAAAGCACCATTATTTTGAAAACAGTAATCCAGAGAGTTTCCTCCGCCTCCGTAACCATCGATTCTAAAATTGTGGCCGAAATTCAAAACGGGATATTGGTTTTAGTTGGAATCGAAGATGCCGATACTCAAGAAGACACGAATTGGATTTGCCAAAAAATTGCTAATCTTCGCATTTTTGGAGATGCAAACGCCGTGATGAACCTTTCGGTAAAAGATATTGATGGGGAAATAATTGTTGTTTCTCAATTTACTCTTCAAGCTTCAACAAAAAAAGGCAATCGCCCTTCTTATATTAAAGCGGCAAAACCCGAAATTGCTATTCCAATGTATGAAAACTTCGTTCAACAATTAGAAAATGAATTAGGCAAAAAAGTTCAAACCGGAATTTTTGGAGCCGATATGAAAGTTTTGCTCCTAAATGATGGCCCCGTAACCATTTTAATCGATTCAAAAAATAAAGAGTAATTTAGGATTAATCTTAAGAAAGTTTTCATAAATTTGGTAAAACATTTTTTATGAAATTTCTTTCTTCTCTATTGATTGCTTTTTTGGTTACCACTACAATTGCCGCCCAAAAATCCGAATACACTAGCTTATTAATTTCCGACAGTTTAAAGCAAAATGCCAATGCCGTCGTGCGTTTAGACCAAACTGATATTAACATTTCTACTCAACGAAATATGAATATCAAACAGAAAAGAATTGTTACTGTTCTGAACGAAAAAGGGCAAGAAGCTATCAATGCCTACGAATATTACAACAAGAAAACAACTGTAGCAAACATTCAAGCAACCGTTTTTGACGCTTTTGGAAATGAAATAAAGAAAATTAAAAGAAAAGACTTTAGAGATCAATGTGTCGCGGATGGTGGTACGGTCTTCTCGGACAGCAGGTTGTTTTTTTTGGATTATACTCCTATACAATATCCATTTACTATAGTATATGATAGCGAAATTGAAACTTCTACAACGGCTTTTATTCCGCAATGGCTCCCTTTAAACGAATATCAAGTAAGCGTTGAAAAAAGTATTTTGAACGTGAATTATCCAGAAGGTCTTGGTTTTAAGAAAATGGAATTCAATTTTTCCAATTTTAAAATTAATAAAACGATCGATACTTCAACACAGCTTTCTTATGTGGCAACCAATATTCTAGCTCAAAAACAAGAAGATTATAGTCCAGCATATTCCGTTTTTCCAAAAGTGATGATGGGCTTAGAACTTTTTCATCTTGAAGGCGTTGATGGCAATGCTAAAAGTTGGAAAGAATATGGACAATGGTATTCGGATAAAATTTTAACAGGAACTATTGAATTGCCCGAGGAAACCAAAACAAAAATCAAAAATCTTGTTGGTGACGAAAAAGATCCTATCAAAAAAGCAGCAATTGTTTATAAATATTTACAGGAAAAATCAAGATATGTTAGCATCCAAGTTGGAATTGGTGGTTGGAAACCAATGCTCGCCAACGATGTAGATCGTTTAGGGTATGGCGATTGCAAAGCGTTGTCAAATTACACGAGAGCATTGTTAAAAGCGGTTGACGTTCCTTCCTATAACACACTGTTATTTGGAGATAGAAACAAACACGATATTCAATCGGATTTTGTCTCAATGCAAGGAAATCATATGATATTGTCGATTCCAAACGGTGATGATTACGTTTTTTTAGAATGTACAAGTCAAGATGTTCCTTTTGGATATCAAGCAAATTTTACTGATGACAGAAATGTTTTAATCATTAAACCCGATGGTGGTGAGATTGTTAAAACAAAAAATTATGAAAATAAAGACAATGCTCAAATTAGCAAAGGCAACTACTCGATAGATGATAACGGAGAATTTTATGGAAAAATTGCAATTGTCTCTCAAGGGTCGCAGTATGGTCAGAAGTATCGTTTAGAAAACACTCAGCCAACCGAAAGAGAGAAAAAATATAAAGAATATTGGGACAATATCAACAATTTGAAAATTGATAAAATCACTTTTTTAAACGAAAAAGAAAAAGTGAGTTTTACAGAAAACGCGGAAATTAGTGCAGTGAATTATGGCACCATTTCAAACAATAAAATGATTTTTATTTTAGATGCATTCAACCAAAGTTCTGGAGGTGTAAAAAGAATTCGAAACCGCAAAAACCCATTCGAGATTCAAAGAGGATACTATGATAACGACGAAATTGCTATTGCTTTACCCACAGGATTTTCTATAGAATCAATGCCAAATAATTTTGAATTGAATACCAAATTCGGCGAATACAAAACAGAAATTATAAAAAGAGACGCCACTACTTTGACTTATAAACGTTCGATTTTAATCAAAAAAGGATTGTATAAAAACACCGAGTACGACGATTACCGTCTTTTTATGGAGCAAATTTCGAAAAATGATAATGCCAAAATGATTTTAACAAAAAACCAATAAATAATGAAAACCTACTGTCTAGTATTAATTTTATTTTTTGCCTTTTTCAATTCGAAAATCAATGCCCAAGAATTCAAATTAGGAAAAGTTTCAATCGCTGAACTTCAAGAAAAAGAGCATCCCAAAGATCCTTCGGCAGCAGCAGCCATATTATTCAAAAAAGGAGAAGTTCGATTTGAATACTCACAAACTGAAGGATTTGCAATGTTTACCGATGTTAAAACCCGTATTAAGATATATAAAAAAGAAGGATATGATTGGGCAAATCAAAATATCAGGTATTATTTATCAGGTAATTCTAAAGAAATTATTTCGGTTTCGGATGCTGTGACTTATAATTTGGTTGATGGAAAAATTGAAAAAACAAAATTAAAGACCGAAGGCGAATTCGACGAAAACATCAATAAATATTGGGGTCGAAAAAAGATAACTTTACCCAATATAAAAGAAGGTTCGGTTATAGAATTTCAATATTCTATCAAAAAAAAGGCTATTGGCTCGATGAGAGATTGGGATTTTCAATCTAGCATTCCGGTGAATCATTCAGAATTGATCACTTATATTCCCGAATTTTTTGTTTTCAACACCAATAAAAAAGGGTTTATTTTTCCGAAAGTAACCACAAAAGGAAATTTTAAATCAATAAGTTTAAAAAGTAAAGAAAGAAATCAAGGTATACTTAGTATCGCAACAACTATAAATCAAGATGAATTTGCCTATCAAGAAACCCAAACCACTTATTTAGCCGAAAATTTGCCAGCGATGAAAGACGAGGCATTTGTAAATAATATCGAAAATTACACCTCAAGTATATCGCATGAGCTTGCTATGACAAAGTTTAATAATCGTCCCACAAAAATTTTTTCGACAGATTGGGAATCGGTAACCAAAACAATTTATGAGTTTGAAGATTTTGGGCTTGAACTTAGTAAAAACGGTTATTTTGAAGAAGATTTAAAAACAATTATAAGTGGAGCAAAATCCAGAGGAGAAACTATTGGAGCAATTTTCAATTATGTAAAATCGAATATAAAATGGAATGAGCGCAACAATTTTTTCTGCAATGATGGTGTAAAAACAGCCTACAAAAACAAGACGGGTAATGTAGCCGAAATAAACCTGATGCTTACAGCAATGTTGCGTTATGCAGGATTCGATGCCAATCCCGTAATCATAAGTACCCGAGCCAACGGAATCGCGTTATTTCCGAGTTTAAACGCTTTCAATTATGTTATTTCTGCAGTAGAAACTCCAGAAGGGCTTATG
The DNA here is from genome assembly GCA_010365135.1 of Flavobacterium sp. GTDB lineage: Bacteria > Bacteroidota > Bacteroidia > Flavobacteriales > Flavobacteriaceae > Flavobacterium. The sequence goes on along the minus strand of JAAFGY010000003.1, from coordinate 7,908 downwards.
CTACTTGATGCAACTGAAATGTTTTCGGGTCCAAATATACTTCCTTTAAGAGATTTGAACTGGTTTGGTCGTTTGATTCGAAAAGATGGAACTTCAACTCAAATAAGTTTGACTCCAACCATGATTTCAAAGGAAACTTCAACAATGTATGTTGTCATGAATGCAGATGGAACAATTGACGGTAAGATCAGAAGGCAATACACCAACCACGAAGCATTAAAATTCAGAAAAAATAATTTGGATGCCAAGCAAGAATCTTATTTAAAAAAATTAGAAAACGACAATAATGGTATCGAAATAGGAGAATATGTAAGAGCCAATGAGCTTGATTTATCAAAACCAGTGATGGAAACCTATTCGTTCAAATCGAACAAAGATGTAGAAATTATCAATGAGAAAATCTATTTGTCGCCACTGCTTTTCTTAACGGATAAAGAGAACCCTTTCAAGCAGGAAGTAAGAGAATATCCTGTCGATTTTGGCTATCCTTTTGAGTCCAAAATTTATATCAATATTGATATTCCACAAGGATATAAAGTAGAATTTTTGCCTAAAGCTGCTAATTTGTTAACTGGTGACAATATTGGAGCTTTTAGTTATGTTATCGAAAATACAGACGACAAAATCAAAATGATAATCACAACAACTATCAATACGGCCATCGTTTCCGCAGATTTTTACGATGTTATAAAAGAGTTTTATCAAGGAATGATTACTAAGGAAAATGAAAAAATTATACTAACCAAGAACCAATAAATAATGAAAACCTACTTACTAGTATTAATTTTATTTTTTACCTTTTTCAATTCGAAAATCAATGCCCAAGAATTCAAATTAGGAAAAGTTTCGGTAGCCGAATTAGAAGAAAAACAACATCCTAAAGATCCTTCGGCAGCAGCAGCCATATTATTCAAAAAAGGAGAAGTTAAATTCGAATATTCAGAAGTTAATGGTTTTGAAACCGTTACAATTGTAAAGACCAGAATTAAAATTTATAAAAAAGAAGGATATGATTTTGCAAATCAAGAAGTTTCGTATCATTTAGAAAGTTCTTTAAATGAAAAAGTTTCTTTTTCAGACGCCATTACTTATAATTTAGTAGAAGGTAAAATTGAAAAAACAAAATTAAAAAGCGATGGAGAATTTACTGAAAAGATCAATAAATATTGGGGACGAAAAAAAATCACAATGCCCAATGTAAAAGAAGGTTCGGTTATAGAATTTGAATATACTCTTAAAACTGGATACATCAGTTTTTTACGAGATTGGTATTTTCAATCCAGTATTCCAGTGAATTTTTCAGAATACAAAACCTATATTCCAGAATATTACACTTTTAATTCTAATCAAAAAGGATATGTAATGTTGAATACGACTGTTTTAAAGAAGACAAATGACATCGTTTTTCATAATAAAGAAAGATCAGGAGGACCAGGCTTTTCTGCTGTTAACACCAAATTTTCAGAAGAAAAAATTGATTACTTGGAGACTCAGACCACTTATTCTGCTAAAGATTTGCCTGCAATGAAGAAAGAAGCTTTTGTGAATAATATGGATAACTATACCTCTAGTATTTCTCATGAATTATCTCTGGTAAATTTCCCTAATTCTCTTCCAAAATATTATTCAACCGATTGGGAATCTGTAGTAAAAACTATTTTTAATTATGATGATTTTGGACCGGAACTTAATAAAACTGGCTATTTTGAAGAAGATATTAATAAATTATTGACAGGTAATGATGTTCAAAACGAACGAATTGCAGCCGTATTTAATTATGTGAAAAATTCAGTAAAATGGAATAAATACAATGGGTATTCGTGTAATGACGGAGTAAAAAAAGCCTATAAAGATAAAACAGGAAATACAGCCGAAATCAATTTGATGCTTACAGCAATGTTGCGTTTTGCTGGATACAACGCAAATCCCGTTTTAATAAGCACTCGCGATAATGGAATTGCTTTTTTCCCCAGTAGAACTGCATTTAATTGTGTTATAGCAGCAGTTGAAACACCCGAAGGATTGATTTTGTTAGACGCTACCGAAAAATATGCTATACCCAATATTTTACCATTGCGAGATTTGAACTGGGTGGGACGATTAATCCGTAAAGACGGAACATCGATCCAAGTAGATTTAATGCCCAAAACACTTTCAAAAGAGGCTACCAATATGAATGTTGTTGTAAAAGCGGATGGTTCTGCCGAGGGAAAAATAAGAAGACAACTCACGGATTACGATGCATTAGAGTTTAGAAAGGAAAACGCAGACACGAACAAAGATACTTATTTAGACAAATTAGAAAACAGCAACAACAACATCGAGATTAGCGATTATGTTAGAGAAAATGACTTGGATTTGTCGAAACCTATAATTGAAAGTTATTCGTTTAAAGACACCAAAAGCATTGAAGTAATAAATGACAAAATTTACATTTCTCCAATGTTATTTCTAACGGCTAAAGAAAATCCATTCAAACAATAAGCCAGAGAATATCCTGTAGATTTTGGTTATCCAATGCTAAACAAACTTGTTATTAATTTTGAAATACCCCAAGGATATGTCGTGGAGTCAATGCCTGCTTCTATAAATATTGCTACTGGAAATGATATTGGTGCTTTTAAATTTATGATGGTCAATACCGCCAGTAGAATTCAAACAGCGATTACTTCAACGATCGCTACGGCTATTGTTTCTCCAGATTTTTCTCCAGTTTTGAAAGATTTCTATCAGCAAATGATGGACAAACAAAACGAAAAAATTGTTTTGAAGAAAATATAATAATATGAAATGAGCTTAATCGAGAATTGATCGAAAGCACTGTGGGCAGACAAGTATGACCGATGTAAAAACCAATACTGTAATATATGAAAATCAGATTATTTTTAGTTTTTTTTATTCTTAATTTTTTGACCGCCAATGCACAATCATTAAAACTAGGAAAAGTTTCTGTTGCCGAATTAGAAGAAAAGGTATATGCAGCAGATACAACGGCAGCAGCAGCGATTTTGTACAATAAAGCTCGAACTTTTTTTAGTTATGATATTAAAGACGGATTTAGCATTAATACCGAAACTACATTCAGAATAAAAATATATAAAAAAGAAGGACTTAAGTGGGGCAATTATAAACTTCCATACCGAATTGGATATGAAAAGTTAAACAGTGATAGGGTGGAATTTTCAGACGCTGTAACCTATAATCTCGAAAATGGAAATGTAGTTGCAACAAAATTAAAAAATGAGGGAATCTTTAAAACAACGGTTAATAAATACTGGAAGGAAGCCGCGATAGCCATGCCAAATGTCAAAGTGGGTTCCATCATTGAGTTTAAATATAGTGTAAAATCAGAAGACATTGTCGAATTCCCAGACTTTAATTTTCAATATGAAATACCAGTAAATTATTCTGAATGTGTTACGGAAATACCAGGTTTCTTTGTATATAAGGCAGTTACAAAAGGCGGTGCGAAAATTATCGCCGAGTCTAAAATTGGTAACGGTTCGCTTGCTTTTGCAAATCAATATGATCATACAAGAACGGAATCGGTTACTTTCGCTCAAGTGAATAGCAAGTATATTGTCAAAAATATAGCAGCCTTAAAAGAAGAGCCTTTTGTCGATAATATCCAAAATTACCGAATGGCTATTTTCCATGAATTAGAGAAAACACAATTTTATCAAGAGCCTGTAAAAGATTATTCGAAGACTTGGGAAGGTGTGGCCAAAACCATTTATGAAGATAAAGATTTTGGAAAAGAACTCAAGGAAAGAGATTATATTGCCCAAGATTTGACACTAATTTTAAAAAATGTAACCTCTAAAAATGAAAGATTGGATGTCATTTTTAAATTTGTCCAAAATAAAATGAATTGGGATCATAAAAAAGGATATTATACTGATAAAGGCGTGAAACAAGCTTATATTGATGGGACTGGGAATGTGGCCGAAGTCAATTTTATTCTTATGGCAATGCTAAATTATGCAGGAATACCAACAAATCCAGTATTATTAAGCACATTGGATAATGGAGTGCCAATATTTCCGAACCGAACTGTTTTTAATTATGTAATTGCTGCAGCCGAAATTGATGGAAAACAAATTCTATTAGATGCAACAAATAAATATACAACTAATAATATTTTACCAAACTACACATTGAACTGGATAGGCCGATTGTTGCGAGAGGATGGAACATCAGAAGAAATCAATCTGCAGCCTGCTTTTTTATCCAAAAAAATACTAAATATGATGGTTTCTGTTGATGAAAAAGGCAAATTGTCTGGTAAATATAGAGTGAATAGTACCGATTATGAAGCATTTTCTTTCAGAGAAAAGTATGCGGAAGTAAATCAGCAAAATTATCTAGAAAAAGTAGAGGATGATCTTCCAGGAATGCAAATTAGTGAATACAATGTCGAGAAAAGTAAAGATTTATCTAAACCTATAGTCGAAAATTTTACCATCACGGCCGACAATCAAGTGGAGATAATAGGAGATAAAATATATCTAGATCCACTACTTTTTTTTACGCCTACAAAGAATCCTTTTGTTTTGGAAAATAGGGAATTACCTATTTGTTTTGGCTATCCAACCCAATTTAAATACAACCTTAACATTGCAATACCTGAGGGATATGTAGTGGAAATACTGCCCAAACCCCTAAATTTAATGACTGGAGAAAACGTTGGTTTGTTTACTTTTAATATTTCTACCACCAATAATATGATTCAAGTTGTTGTTAATAAAGAGATAAAGAGCGTTGTTGTTTCAGCTGCTTTTTATGACACTTTAAAATTTTTTTATAAGCAAATGATTGATAAATTAAACGAAAAAATTGTTTTGAAGAAAATTTAAGGGATCGAAATGTAGAATAAATATCTTTGGGTTTTCAAAAAACAAATCCTATGAACCTAAAAAACTCCCAACTCGAAGTAGACAGTTGGATCAAAGAACACGGCGTTCGCTACTTCAATGAACTCACAAATATGGCGCAACTTACCGAGGAGGTAGGCGAAGTAGCCCGAATTATTGCCCGTCGTTATGGCGAACAATCCGAGAAAGAAAGTGACAAAAACAAAGACCTTGGCGAAGAACTAGCCGATGTGGTTTTCGTAGTTTTATGCCTAGCAAACCAAACCGGAATCGATTTGCAAGTCGCTTTCGACAAAAAAATGGAACTGAAATCGGTTCGCGATAAAGACCGTCATAAAAACAATGATAAGCTGAAATAATTATGAGTTGTGAATTATGAATTGTGAATGAGTATTGGTAAATTGCGCACCTAAATTATATGGTTACAAGTTATAACTCATAACGGATAACTCATAACTCTTAATTATAAAATGAATTTACAGCTACACTCTGCCATCTCTAATCTCAAATCTGCCATCTCCATAACGGGTTCCAAAAGTGAAACCAATCGATTATTGCTGTTGCAGGCTTTGTTTCCAAATATTACCCTGGAAAACACTTCCAATTCTGATGATAGCGAAGTAATGACAAAAGCTTTGGAAAATTCACAATTTACAATTCACAATTCACAATTAGTTGACATTCATCACGCAGGAACAGCAATGCGTTTTCTGACCGCCTATTTTGCCGTAAACGAAGGTCGTGAAGTGGTTTTGACCGGTTCGCCAAGAATGAAAGAGCGTCCCATAAAAGTTTTGGTCGAAGCCCTACAACATTTAGGAGCGCAAATCTCTTATGAAAATGAAGATGGTTTTCCACCAATTCGAATCAAAGGACAAAAAATTACGAATAATAATAAAGTTTCAATTCCTGCCAATGTCAGCAGTCAATATATTTCGGCTTTGTTGTTAATTGCACCTAAATTACAAAACGGACTCGAATTGACTTTGGTGGGCGAAATTACTTCCATTCCCTATATCAAAATGACTTTGGCATTGCTGAATGATTTACACATTCAAACCAGTTTTGAAGGCAACGTAATTATAATTTCCCCAAAACAGGAAGTAGATTCGAAAGTAATGACCGTGGAATCCGATTGGAGTTCGGCCTCTTACTTTTTTAGTATAGTGGCTTTATCTGAAATCGGAACAGAAATTAAATTATCAAGTTACAAACAAAATAGTTTGCAAGGCGATAGTTCGTTGGTTGAAATTTATAAAAATCTTGGAGTAGAAACGGTTTTTGAAAATAACTGCATTGTTTTGCGGAAACACGCAATCTCTAATCTGCCATCTCTACTCTGTAATCTGAATTCTTCACCAGATATTGCGCAAACTATTGTAGTAACGTGTCTTGGTTTAGGAATTGGTTGCCATTTGACGGGACTTCACACCTTAAAAATTAAAGAAACTGATAGATTGGAAGCACTTCGAATTGAATTGACAAAACTCGGAGCAAACATTTCTGTAACCAATGATAGTTTGACTTTGGTTGCAACAAAAGAAATCAATTCGAGTGTAAAAATTGCCACTTATAACGATCACAGAATGGCAATGGCATTTGCGCCTTTGGCTTTGAGAGTGCCTATAATTATCGAAAATGCCGAAGTAGTTTCAAAATCCTATCCTGATTTTTGGGAGGATTTAAAAAATATTGGTTTTACTATTTCTGAAATTTAAAACTTTGTGACTTGGCGTCGTTGTGAGGAAAACAAAAATAAACATCGAAACACTTGACAACGCCTATCTCGCAATCGTATATTTGCACACGATTTATTTTTTAGAACTTTGCAATTCTAAAATCTAAAATCTAAAATCTAAAATCTTAAAGATGAAATTATCACATTTTCAATTCCATTTACCAAAAGAACTTCTTGCCGAATATCCAGCCGAAAACAGAGACGAATCCCGTCTTATGGTTATCGACCGAAAAAAACAAACTATTGAACACAAAACGTTCAAAGATGTGATCAATTATTTCGACGAAGGTGATGTTCTTATTTTGAATAATACTAAAGTTTTTCCTGCGCGTTTGTACGGAAACAAAGAAAAAACAGGAGCAAGAATCGAAGTTTTTTTGCTTAGAGAACTAAATGCGGAACAACGCCTTTGGGATGTTTTGGTCGATCCAGCTCGAAAAATCCGTATCGGAAATAAATTATATTTTGGCAATGACGATTCATTAGTTGCTGAAGTGATCGATAATACAACGTCACGCGGAAGAACGTTGCGTTTTCTCTACGATGGTTCGTACGAAGAATTTAGAAATAAATTGACAGAACTTGGTGAAACTCCAATTCCAAAATACATTAGCAGGGACGTAACTCCAGAAGATGCGGAGCGTTACCAAACCATTTATGCTAAAGAAGAAGGAGCTGTTGCTGCACCAACTGCCGGTTTGCACTTTTCTAAACATTTGTTGAAAAAATTGGAAATAAAAGGAATAAAATTTGCCGAAGTCACACTTCACGTAGGTTTGGGAACCTTCAATCCAGTTGAGGTAGAAGATTTATCGAAACACAAAATGGATTCCGAAGAATTGAAAATTACTCAGGAAGCTTGTGATATTGTGAACAATGCAAAAGCAAACAAAAAACGTATTTGTGCCGTTGGAACTACTTCTATGCGCGCCATCGAAAGCTCAGTTTCATCACAGAGAACGCTCAATCCTTTTGAAGGTTGGACTAATAAATTCGTTTTTCCTCCTCACGATTTCAGTTTGGCAACTTGTATGATTACCAATTTTCACACGCCAAAATCAACTTTATTAATGATGATTTCTGCTTTTTGCGGTCACGATTTAATGAAAAGAGCTTACGACGAAGCGATTAAAGAGCAATATAAATTCTATTCTTACGGTGATGCAATGTTAATTATCTAAAAAGCTCGTTATAATAATTTAAACCCGTTGGGTGTAATTAAATTATTTGATTTTTGATATTATTTATGGGTCTATCAAAGATAAATTTATTGATATATTGAACCAAAGTTAAAGC
>JAAFGY010000073.1 GCA_010365135.1 Flavobacterium sp. | reverse complement strand
AAAAACATCGATTGTTAAGTTTTATCAATCCAAAGACACTCCAATTTTCGAGAAATACAATATAGAGAGACAAATCAAGACCTCGTTTGGAAAAACAGTTTCCATGAGCAAAGGTGCTTATCTTATTATAGAACACACCGAAGCTTTGCACGTCATTGACGTCAACAGTGGAAACCGTTCCAATAAAGCATCTAATCAAGAAGATACTGCCATGGAAGTCAACATGATTGCCGCCGCCGAAATCGCCAGACAATTGCGTCTTCGCGACATGGGTGGAATAATCGTAATTGATTTTATCGATATGGGCAATCCCGAAAATCGCAAAGTCTTGTTCGACTTCCTACGGGAAGAAATGAGCGATGATAAAGCCAAGCACAAAATCTTGCCTCCGAGTAAATTTGGATTAGTCCAAATTACCCGACAAAGAGTAAGACCGGAAGTCAACATCAAAACTAGAGAAGAAGATCCAAACAATATTGAAGGCGAAATTGAAGCGCCAATTCAAATTATTGACAAAATCGCTCTTGATCTAGAAAGTATTTTAAAAACGAACGCAGATGTTGTGCTAAACGTACATCCATTTGTGGCCGCATACCTTACCAAAGGTTTTCCATCAATACGTTCAAAATGGTTTTTTGAACATAAAAAATGGGTAAAAATCATACCGCGTGACGCTTACACGTACTTACAATACCATTTCTACGACAAAAAGAAGAATGTTATTATAGAATAAATCAAAAACCGCCTCTCGTGAGATTGGCGGTTTTTTTGTGGACTTTTTGCTACGAATTCACAAATTATTTTTGTTATTATTTTCAGGAGCTATTTCCAGCTATCCGCTTTATCTTTTCCTACCTAAAGAAGCCAGAAAAAGGATGCCGCTTCTATCTGGGCTAGGAACAATTAAAAAAATATTTATCATTCCTAGTCCAAATTATATTCCAATCTCACCGTAATTCTAGCCGTTTTGTTCTTGCTAAAGGTGTCGTTATTTCCTCCATAACTATCTTCTTCTGTTGAACCCTGACCTGTAATTTGAAAAACACCCATATTGGCTCCTTTTAATTTACCTAATTTTCCATTGCCTGTATTTACAATTTTATTGGCTCGTTCGTTAGCATCTCGCGTGGCATTTTCGATCAAACTTTGTTTCAAACTAGGCAGATTAGAATAGGTATATTGAATAGAATTGGATGTTAGCTCAATCCCCGAATTAATCAATTCCGAAGTTTTGCTGGAAACCTCTTCAATGCGTTTCATCAGTTGCGGATTCTTTTTAGCCGAAAAAGAAATGCTTTGAGTAGCTTCATAACCATTAAAAACCTGTTCCGAATTCACATAACCATTTTCAGCATTTACAGTTCTAATTTCCCTAAACTTTTTTTGAAAATTTACGGCTCCAAACGAAAACTCATTCGATTTAAACCCTTTGCTAATAAAGAAATTGGAAACAATTTTCTGGTCAGAAATAATTTTGCCGTAAGCTGTTTTAATGTCCATACTATTGGCAGTGAAACTTCCGGACCATAAAATTTCATCCGAAATAAAATCTTTGGTACCCAATCCAATTACCGAAATAGAATCTAAATTTTCATTTCTGTTTTTGAAAGATTGACCCAAAATAAAGGCAGTAACAATAATGGCAATTCCAATAACAATTGAGGACTTGATTTTATTATCCATTGAAAATTTGATTTAATGTTTATTGAATAAATTTTATACTTTAGTAAATGTAACACTAATTGGGGAACAAAAGTCAATTGGAAATTATTTTCTCTTTCTGGCAAAAAACCGTTTCATCAAATTCGCAGCTTCATCAGCCAAAACTCCAGAAACAACCGTAGTTTTGGGATGCAGTTGAGTTCCCATTTTTGTAAATCCACGATGTTCGTCTGTTGCGCCAAAAACAATTTTAGAAATTTGACTCCAATACAAAGCACCGGCACACATTTGACACGGCTCTAACGTGACATACAAAGTACAACCCGTTAAATATTTTCCACCCAAGAAATTAGCCGCAGCCGTTATTGCCTGCATTTCTGCGTGAGCGGTAACATCTACAAGCATTTCAGTCAAATTATGACCTCGTGCAATCACTTTATTGTCGATTACGATTATGGCACCAACGGGAATTTCGTCTTTTTCAAAAGCGATTTCTGCCTCTTGCAAGGCTTTCTTCATAAAATATTCGTCGGTGAAAGGGTTTTCCATAATTACAAAAATAAGAATTCAATTCGTACATTTGCCTTATGACCGAGAATTTACTTCAGCACATCAACAATCCGACCGATTTACGGCAGCTCGACGAAGCCCAGCTTCCACAGTTAGCCCAAGAATTGCGTGATTTTATAATTGATATCGTTTCAGTAAAAGAAGGGCATTTGGGCGCAAGCCTTGGCGTTGTAGAACTTACCATTGCTTTGCATTATGTATTTGACACTCCAAATGACGTATTGATTTGGGACGTTGGCCATCAAGCCTACGGACACAAAATACTGACCGAAAGAAGAGAAAATTTTTACACCAATAGACAATTGAATGGCATTTCTGGGTTTCCAAAACGTAGCGAAAGTGTTTACGATGCTTTTGGCGTAGGCCATTCTTCGACTTCGATTTCGGCAGCTTTGGGAATGGCGATTGCCTCTAATTTAAAAGGCGATTTCGAAAAACAGCACATTGCGGTTATCGGAGATGCTTCGATTGCCTCTGGAATGGCATTTGAAGGATTAAATCACGCCGGCGTTACTGATGCTAATTTATTGGTGATTCTCAATGACAATGCTATTGGAATTGATCCAAGCGTGGGTGCTTTGAAAAATTATCTCACTGCCGTGAAAGAGGGGAAAAATCCAAAAAAAAACAATATGATTCGGTCCTTGAATTTTGATTATTCAGGGCCTATTGACGGACACGATATTTTTGCAGTTATCAAGGAATTAGAAAGACTTAAAAAGGTAAAAGGGCCAAAATTTCTTCACGTTATTACCACCAAAGGGAAGGGTTTGCAACAAGCCGAAGAAGATCAAGTGAAATATCACGCTCCAGGAAAATTTGATGCATCAACGGGTGAAATTCATCCAAAATCTGAAGAAAATCTTCCACCAAAATACCAAGATGTTTTTGGATTAACCCTTTTAGATTTGGCCTTAGCCAATGAAAAAATCATTGGAATCACACCTGCAATGCCATCCGGAAGTTCGTTGAAATTTATGATGGACGCTTTGCCAAAACGGGCTTTCGATGTTGGAATCGCCGAGCAACACGCCGTTACACTTTCGGCAGGAATGGCAACTCAAGGGATGGTCGTTTTTTGCAATATTTATTCCACTTTTTTACAGCGAGCCTACGATCAAGTCATTCACGACGTAGCTTTGCAGAATTTACCGGTGATTTTTTGTTTGGACAGAGCGGGCTTGGTTGGCGAAGATGGCGCAACGCATCAGGGCGTTTTCGATTTGGCTTATTTGCGTTGCATTCCCAATATGATTGTGTATTCGCCTTTGAATGAAATTGCCTTGCGCAACATTTTATACACTGCTCAATTAGATTTGAATCATCCTATTGCGATTCGTTATCCTCGTGGTCGTGGACAAATGGTGGATTGGCAAAAGCCTTACGAAAAAATCGAAATGGGCAAAGCAAATTGCCTTAAAAAAGGAACAAAAATAGCTGTTTTGTCTAACGGAACGATTGGGAATAACGTAACTTTGGCTTTAGCCAAAATGAATAATTCAGAAACCATTGCCCATTATGATTTTGCTTTTGTAAAACCTTTGGATGAACAATTATTGCATCTTATTTTCAAAGAATTTAAAACCCTAATTACCATTGAAGATGGGGTTATAAAAGGCGGTTTTGGAAGCGCCATTCTTGAATTTGCCGCACTAAATAACTATACTTCAGACATAAAGATTCTGGGAATTCCTGATGAATTTATCGAACACGGAACCGTTGAAGAATTACAACAATATTGCAAAATTGACGTTAAAAGCTTAGAAGGTGTTTTTTCAAATTATTGAAAGAATTATTTTCGCATTTTTAAATTTAAAACATAACAATGAAATTACTCCCTAACCTCTTCATCTTATTCTCATTAACAATTTGTATAAATAGTTATTCTCAAGAGACAACATTAACCCCCATACTGGTTGACCTTAAGCCTATTACAGTAATTCCTACAGTTCCTATAACAGCACCAGGAAAAATAAAAACAGGTCTTCCTTTACCGATATTTCCCGTATCGGCTTGGCAAAGTAAAAATACAGTGGGATTAGACCTCAATGAAATTGCATTTGTAAACTGGAATGCCGGCGGGGTAAGCTCCATTTCGGGTTTATTAAAAGGAAATTTTACAAGAATATATACCACTGAAGATAGCAAGTGGACCAATGAATTAATTGTTCGATATGGAATTTCCAAGCAAGATGGCTTGATAATAAGAAAGTCGGATGATGAATTTCGATTTAACTCTACCTTTGGCTATCGAAGTAACCCTTTATCGAATTGGTACCATTCCGCAAAATTTAATTTTAATACTCAATTTACCTACGGTTACAAATACCCTGACACTAATTCTCCTATTTCAAAACCATTTGCACCAGCTTATACTTTTCTTGGAGTTGGAGCGGATTATTTTGACAAGGCGAAGAAATTTGACGTTTATATTTCGCCGCTGACATTAAAAAACACTTTGGTTTTAGACCAAAAATTAGCCGATCAAGGAGCTTTTGGTGTTGCTAAAGCTGTTTATGACGCAGAAGGAAACTTAATTTCTGAAGGGAAACAATCTAAAAGCGAGTTTGGCTTTTTGATAACCAATTACTATAAAAAAGAAGTTTGGAAAAACGTTACTATGGAAAACCGATTGAGTTTGTATTCGGATTATCTTAATAATTTTGGCAATATTGATGTGGAATGGAAATTGCAATTTGATTTGGTTGTAAACCAATATGTAAGCGCCAACATTGGCACACACGCGATTTATGACGACGATGTAAAAACCTATGAAGAAATCAATGGAGTTAAAGTTGCTGGCGGACCAACATTGCAATTAAAACAATCACTTGGTGTTGGAATGGTGTACGCTTTTTAAAATCAATTCGTTTTCCTGCCGTTGATGGTTTCGTATAATTCCAAAGCATTTCCATCGGTCAAAAGAGAAACGTAATGGCAAATATGCAAAAGCCTTTTGTACAAATCTTCTTTTTCTTCCAAGAATTTTTCGGGTAACATCTTTAATAATAATTTGTCATAATTCGACGAGTTTCCATCAAATTTATTGTTGAAAGCCGTGATGAATTTATCTAACAAGGTTTGAATAATTTGATAACCCACAATTTCTTTTTCGATGACTTCGCGGCTTTGATAAATATTTTTGACACTCAATTTGATGATGTCGTCCATTTGAACTTTATACTTGCTTTTATCTGTCAAGGCAAAAGGAAATTTTCCTTGCAAAATTGCCTCTTCGTTTTCGATAAAAACTTTCACAGCATCATGTATCAAACTGCCAATTGCCAATGCTCTTAAATAACTAATTCGATCTTCCTTTGTGGTTAATGTATTGTATTTACTGGTATCAATGCTGTCTTTGACCAATTTTATCAAATATTCCAAGGCAAAATCTTCAGAAACCAAACCTAAATTGATACCATCTTCAAAATCGATAATCGTGTAACAAATATCGTCAGCAGCTTCGACTAAATAAGCCAAAGGATGTCTTTCGAATCCAATGTTGTTGCCCTCTTTGTTTGGAATCATTCCCAATTCCGAAGCGACCTCTTCAAAAAATACCTTGTCCGATTGAAAGAAACCGTATTTCTTATCAGCTATATTTTGTGTTGGTTTTTTCGGCAAACTTTCCTTCGGATATTTCATAAAAGCGCCCAATGTTGCATACGAAATTCTTAATCCGCCTTCGATTCCGGGACGACTTGCCGTAAGCACTGAAAATCCGTTGGCATTCCCTTCAAAATCGATTAAATCTTGCCATTCTTTGGCGGAAAGTCCGTCTTTGAATTGCTGTCCTTTTCCAATGGAAAAATACTCGCCGATTGCTTTTTCTCCTGAATGTCCAAAAGGAGGATTTCCGATGTCGTGCGCCAAAGAAGCCGCAGCAACGATCGCCCCAAAATCATTCGCTTGAAAACCGTGAATAGCTGCCAAATGTGGATATTTTTCAGTGATTTTTTTACCAACCAATCTCCCGATGGAACGACCAACAACGGAAACTTCCAAGCTGTGTGTCAATCGCGTATGCACAAAATCAGTTTTTGACAATGGAATAACTTGGGTTTTATCCTGTAAACTCCTGAACGCTGATGAAAATATGATTCGATCATAATCGACTTCAAAGCCCAAACGCGTGTCGTCCTGCTCTATTCGTAAACGTTTGCCTGTGTCGCCTTGGCGTTTTAATGATAAAAGTTGTTCCCAGTTCATTGTGCTGTTTTAGATTTAGCGAATATAAGAAAAAGGAGTTGTTCCACATAAAAACAGCCCTCCAAATTGACGGCTGAATCTATTTTTCTAGTTTCGTTACGGAAATAAGAGCACTCCTTTTTTATGATTGAACTCGTGTTTTCGCACCACATAGGTACCCGAAAATAAATCGTGCAATCCCCTAATGTTTGCTCCTAAAAAGGTGAGGCATTCGAGAGGGATAAATCGAGACAATGTTCGAATGCTGATGGTTCTTTTATTTGGCCTCGAACCGTCTTTATTAATTACAATTGTTTGGGTAAAGTATTTGGCAAATGTTCTTGAAAAATAAGTTTCGGTCAAGAAGTAATATAAAAACAAAAGTGCTGCCCAAAGAAGCAATCGTTGAAAAATTGTTGTCGATTCAGCCCATTTTGTTAGGTCAAAATTACTGGTAATATTGCCAATAATAACAATTGTCGTAACGATGCTTACCAAAATAATATGAACAATCAAAGTGTCAAGAATACAGTTCATAATACGTTGTCCTGGAGTTGCCAATAAATCATCTGTAATTGTAAAAGCAATATTTTTCATTTTGAAGATTTTTAATGTCTATGAAAAATGTTTTTGTAGTCATAACTCTCAAATATAGTGAATTATTTCTGAAATATGGGCTTATTGTAATGGAAAAATCTAGCCCCGATTGCAGCGATTGCAGCAGCATCCTTTTATAAAGCCTCCAGCCATTTACAGGCTGGAGGCTTTATAAAAGATATAGCGAAAAGCGGAAAATAGCTCCAAAAAAAAACAGCTATCATAACGATAGCTGCTTGTCAATATTTAATTTTCCAACTTAACTTCCACACATTTCGCAATCTTCTGGTCCAGCATTTTTGGCCATTTCAATCATTGCTTTATACTCTTCCTTTGTCATTTCTACGGGTTCGTTTAGAGCGGCAATAGGTTGTAATATTTGTTCTGCAACTTGCGCCGCTACTTCAATTGGCTCTGCTTTTTTGTCGTTATTCAAGGTGAATTTAATCGCATCCACAGCCGATTTTGTTCTCAAATAATACATACCGGTTTTCAATCCCGATTGCCAAGCGTAGAAGTGCATTGAGGTCAGTTTTGAATAATTGGCATCTTGCATAAATAAGTTCAATGATTGCGATTGGTCAATAAAATAACCTCTTTGGCGCGACATATCGATGATGTCTTTCATAGACATTTCCCAAACGGTTTTGTACAATTCTTTCAAATCTTGAGGAATATCAAGTCCTTGAACCGAACCGTTTTGTCTCATCAATTCTTGTTTCAAGGTTTCGTTCCAAAGTCCGCGTTCGACCAAATCATTCAATAAATGTTTGTTAACCACAATAAACTCCCCAGACAAAACCCGTCTCGTGTAAATATTAGAAGTATAAGGCTCGAAAGCTTCATTATTCCCCAAAATTTGCGAAGTCGAAGCGGTTGGCATTGGTGCAACCAAAAGTGAATTTCTCACACCGTTTTTCATCACTTCTTTTCTCAAAGAAGCCCAGTCCCAACGACCAGAAAGTTCTTCGTCTTTCAATCCCCAAAGATTGTGTTGGAATTCTCCTTGCGAAATTGGCGAACCTTCAAAAGTAGAATAAGGCCCTTCTTCTTTTGCCATTTCCATCGAAGCGGTTACGGCTGCAAAATATAAGGTTTCGAAAATTTCTTGATTTAATTTTTTGGCTTCGTCACTTGTAAAAGGCAAACGCAACATAATAAAAGCATCGGCCAAACCTTGAACGCCTAATCCTACCGGGCGATGACGAACATTTGAATTTTCGGCTTCTTTGACAGGATAATAATTTCTGTCGATAACTTTGTTCAAGTTTCTCGTAACACGTTTGGTGACATTGAACAATAATTTATGGTCAAATTTTCCTTTTTCAACAAACATTGGCAACGAAATAGAGGCTAGATTACAAACTGCAATTTCATCTTTCGACGTAAATTCCATAATCTCGGTACACAAATTCGACGAACGAATGGTTCCAAGGTTTTTCTGGTTCGATTTTCTGTTCGCTGCATCTTTATACAACATATAAGGGGTTCCAGTTTCGATTTGAGATTCCAAAATTTTCTCCCACAATTCACGCGCTTTGATGGTTTTTCTTCCTTTTCCGCGAGTTTCATAATCGATGTACATGGCTTCAAATTCTTCGCCATAAACATCATATAATCCGGGACATTCGTTAGGACACATTAACGTCCAATAGGTATCTTCTTGAACACGTTTCATAAATAAATCCGATGTCCACATAGCGAAGAATAAATCTCTGGCGCGCATTTCTTCTTTTCCAGTATTCTTTTTCAAATCCAAGAATTCGAAAATATCAGCGTGCCAAGTTTCGATATAAATCGCAAAACTTCCTTTGCGTTTTCCACCTCCTTGATCTACATAACGAGCCGTATCATTGAAAACTCTCAACATCGGCACAATTCCGTTAGATGTTCCGTTGGTACCACGAATATAAGAACCTGTTGCACGAACATTATGAATAGAAAGTCCAACTCCACCAGCAGATTGTGAGATTTTGGCCGTTTGTTTTAGCGTGTCATAAATCCCGTCAATGCTGTCATCCTGCATTGCCAAAAGGAAACAAGAAGACATTTGAGGTTTGGGAGTTCCTGCGTTGAATAATGTTGGCGTGGCGTGAGTAAAGAATTTTTTCGACATCAGGTCGTAAGTTTCGATCACGGATTTCAGGTCGTTCAAATGAATTCCAACCGAAACACGCATCAACATATGTTGCGGACGCTCTACAATTTTTCCATTAATTCTCAACAAATACGAGCGTTCCAAAGTTTTGAAACCAAAATAATCGTAGTTAAAATCTCTATTGTATATAATGTGTGAATCCAAGAATTCAGCGTTGTCCATAATTACTTTATGCACTTCTTCCGAAAGCAAAGGCGCTTCAAGATTCGTTCTCGGATTTACATAATGATACATTTCGTTCATGGTTTCCGAGAAAGATTTTTTGGTATTGGAATGCAAATTCGAAATCGCAATTCGAGCTGCTAATTGTGCATAATCTGGGTGTGCAATCGTCATCGAAGCAGCCGTTTCTGCAGCTAGATTGTCTAATTCTGAAGTCGAAACTCCGTCATACAAACCTTCTATCACTCGCATTGCCACTTTTACTGGTTCAACTAAACCATTTAATCCGTAGCATAGTTTTTTAATTCTATCCGTGATCTTGTCAAACATTACGGGCTCTTTATGACCATCCCTTTTTACTACGTACATAATTTTTGTTTTTTGTGAAATAGACAATCCCTTCTCTATTTCGAGGTATTTGTGATTAATTTTGGGAAGTTAATCCCGGTAATTTTTCTATTTTTTTGGAGCTTTATCCCGCTATACGTTGCAATCTTTTGTTTTTTAAAGAAAAAAACAAAAGGATTTCCAATGCTATCGGGGCTAAAAACTGTTAAGATTTGGAATCTGTTTTTCAACCATTAAGTTATTAAAACTTAATTTAATGGTTGAAAATCTCTTTTTTTTCTAAAAATCAGCGTCAAAACTAATTTTTTGAGCGTCAGAATCGGTGTTCATAACTCCAGATTTTTGATATTCGGCTACTTTCTTTTCGAAGAAATTTGTTTTTCCCTGAAGCGAAATCATATCCATAAAATCAAAAGGATTTGCGGTGTTGTATTCTCTTTCGCAACCCAATTCTACCAATAATCTATCGGTAACAAATTCTAAATATTGTGTCATTAAAACCGCATTCATCCCAATCAAACTCACTGGAATTGATTCGGTTATAAATTCTCTTTCGATATTTAATGCGTCAACAATAATTTCTCTAATTCTTGCTTTAGGCACTTTATTTATGAGATGATGGTTGTGCAAATGCACGGCAAAATCACAGTGAACCCCTTCGTCACGAGAAATTAATTCGTTCGAAAAGGTTAAACCTGGCATCAAACCGCGTTTTTTTAACCAAAAAATAGAGCAAAAACTTCCCGAGAAGAAAATACCTTCCACCGCAGCAAAAGCAATTAATCTTTCGGCAAAAGATTCGGATTCAATCCATTTTAACGCCCATTCTGCTTTTTTCTTGATTGCTGGAAAAACTTCTATCGCTGTAAATAATTCGTCTTTTTCGGCTTCGTCTTTTACATAAGTATCAATTAAAAGCGAGTAGGTTTCACTATGAATATTTTCCATCATGATTTGAAAACCGTAGAAGAATTTCGCCTCAGCATATTGTACTTCGTTGATGAAATTCTGTGCCAAATTCTCGTTTACAATTCCGTCTGAAGCGGCAAAAAAGGCTAGAATATGTTTTACAAAATACTTTTCGTCTTCACTCAATTTATTGTTCCAATCGTTCAAATCTTGAGCCAAATCAATTTCCTCAGCAGTCCAAATACTAGCTTCCGTTTTTTTGTAAAATTCCCAAATATCATGATGTTTGATAGGAAAAATCACGAATCTATTTTTGTTTTCTTGTAAAATTGGTTCAAATTTTGACATTTATTGTTTTTGTTGTTTTGAATTTTAACGAATTATAATGCTTTTCGAAGATTACAAAGATTGTGAATTCTTGCGGTTATAAAAAGCCAAACTTATTCACAATTAGCTTTAGTTTTTAACAAATCGTAGTGATTAGAAAAAATTTTATATAATTTACAATTTGCTTATTATCAATACTTTAAAAAATAAAATATAGTGTAAGACACTGTAAAATATAGGATTTAAAAAATACAAAATATGAATAGTATCCTTTTTTTAAAATTATTTTTTAAGTTCCTCGGCGACTTTTTCGAGTTCTAAATACCAATCTTCACCAAACCTTCGAATGAGGGCTTCTTTGACAAATTTATAAACCGGAACTTCAAGCTCTTTGCCTAAAGAACAGGCATCATCGCAAATTTCCCATTTGTCATAATTCACCGCAAAAAATTCTGTAAAATCTTTTACACGAATTGGATATAAATGGCAAGAAACGGGTTTTTTGAAGGTAATTTCGCCTTGATTATAAGCTTGTTCGATGCCGCAAAGTGCCGTTTTACCGTCATAAATAACGTAAGCGCAATCCTTATTGTCAATTAACGGAGTTTCGAGATCACCATCAGTGCCTATTCTCCAAATCCCTTGCGCTTCGATTGCAGCAATTCCTTCTTTGCGGAGAAACGGCTTTACCTTTGAATAAATGTCTTCCAAAATTTTGGTTTCCGCCTCGTTTAAAGGCGCTCCAGCATCGCCATCGACGCAACAGGCGCCTTTGCAGGCTGATAAATTACAAACAAATTCCTTTTCGAGAATATCTTCTGATACGATGGTTTTTCCTAGTTGAAACATTCTGCAAAGATAGTCTGCAATTCTGAATTTCGAAAGGTAAATTTTGAATTTTTAGGTAAAAAAATAGTTGTATTGCCATTCCATTTCTTTGGTTTAAAATAAATGGTAATCAAGACACTTTGGCCAAAAAATAACCCGTAATTTGACTTTTAAACCTATAGAATATAGTACTTTTGCACCATAAATTTAAAAAATTATGGAATTAGATTTTAAAGAAATAGTTACTGTAGGAATGGTACTTTTTGCCGTAATCGATATTGTGGGAACGATTCCGATTATGGTGGATTTGAAAGCAAAACACGGTCAAATAGAATCTGAAAAAGCTTCCTTAGTAGCGGGCTTGATTATGGTTATTTTTCTTTTTGTGGGAGAAGAATTTTTAAACCTAATTGGCATTGATGTTCATTCGTTTGCCGTTGCAGGTTCATTTGTATTATTCTTTTTGGCTCTTGAAATGATCCTCGGAATTCGCATTTATCGTGATGAAGAATCCAGTTCGGCCTCCATTGTTCCGATCGCCTTTCCGCTAATTGCTGGTGCTGGAACGATGACTACATTATTATCATTGAAAGCGCAATATCAAACCATAAACATTCTTATTGCCATCGTTTTGAATATCGTTATTGTCTATGTCGTTTTAAAATCATCAACAAAAATCGAAAAAATGCTAGGGAAAAACGGTTTGGGAGTGATTAGAAAGGCTTTTGGAGTCGTTCTTTTGGCAATTGCTGTTAAATTATTCGCTGGTAATGTTAAAGGTTTGTTCGTGTAAATTATATTTTTATAAATTTACCCATCATTTTACAAATACTATTTTTATGAAACTTTTCACTAACATATTGGTCGTTTTGGCAATTGCGCTAATCGTTTTCAATATTAGTCTACTCGACTTCAAACATCCTCTCCAAGGGAATAGTATGATTGCTTTTATTGGAATTGCGGCTTCATTTTGTGCTGTTTTAATTCTTTTGATATTTAGAATGTCAAAAAGTATTGAAGAAAAAATGAACGACAAATTTTAAGTGTTTGATGTTTTAATTATTGGCGGTGGCGTTTCAGGAATGTCATGTGCTCTTGTTTTGGGATCGGCAAAAAACAAATCCTTTGTTACCGATAAAAAAATTGGCGTTATTACCCATCAAAAAACTTCTTCACTTCAAGAAGCTCTTATCAATAATGCGTATGGAATTGCCCCTGGTAAATTAGGAGCTGATTTATTGGCTGAAAGCCTTCAACATTTATCAGAAACTTATCCTCATATTACGCAGATTCCAAATGAGAAAGTGTTGAATATTGAAGGAGAATTTACTTCGTCCGTTCACCCATCGTCCTCGTGTCCTGAATTTAAAATTACCACAAACAAGAATATTTATACCTCCAAAATTATTGTTTTGGCCATTGGCTATTCTAATACTTTGGCAATCGAAGGCTTGATGAAATATGTAATACCTCATCAAAAAACGCTTCCCGAAAAACAAAGAATCCAATTGAAAAACTGTGACCATAAAGTCGCGGAAGGCATTTATGTGACCGGAACCCTTGCTGGTTGGAGAAGTCAAGTGGCGATTGCTGCGGGAAGTGGCGCTGCTGTGGCAACGGACATTTTAACTTTATGGAATGGCGGAATTCAAACTCAATCACATGATAGTAATAAGAAATAGCTTTTTATTTCAACACCGCGTCAATCATCGCATCATTTTTCAATATAATTTCGTAAAATTTACCTTCGTCGTATAACTGTCTCGCAAATTCTGCTGTCAAATAGCGGGTCACCAACGCTTTATTCGTTTCCAAATTCATCTCAATGCCATTCTTAGAAAGAAATTTTTGAAAAGCATTAAAATACAAATCCGTTCCGGCCATTTTGACTTTAAATTGTTCGAAAGTCAACCCTTTGAAAGCGTTTCGGTTCTGATCTAATTGCTCAAAAACAAATTGCCCCAAAATACCCGTTTGCAATAAATAAGCCGTATGTTCTTTGCTTTGTTCCAATTCAAGCGGCACGAAAACATCAGGAACTATTCCACCTCCACCATACACGATTTTGCCTTTTGGTGTTTTGAATTTAGGCGTTTTTGGTGTTTTTATACTGTCTTTATGATACAATTCTCCGTTGTGAAAACGCGATTCGGATTCTTTCAAATACTCTTCGGTGCCTTTTAAATACGGTTTTTGTATCGAGCGTCCTGTTGGTGTGTAATATCTGGCAATCGTTAATCTTACGGCTGAACCATCGTCAAAATCCATTTCGCGTTGCACCAATCCTTTGCCAAAAGAACGACGGCCTACAATGGTTCCTCTATCATTATCTTGAATGGCACCGGCCAAAATCTCGCTCGCCGACGCACTATTTTCATTGATTAAAACAAACACATTTCCAGTTTCGAAACTTCCAGTTTTGGTGGCGAAAGTTCGTTCGACCGTTCCCTTTTTGTTTTTGGTGAAAACAATTAATTGCTTGTCTTTCAAAAATTCGTCAGCAATGGCAGTCGCTTGTTCCAAATATCCGCCGCCGTTATCGCGAAGATCAATTACGAGGGATTTTGCACCTTGTTCCTTTAATTTGGTTAAACCTACTTTGAACTCATTATAAGTTGTTTCGGCGAATCGATTTATTTTGATATAACCCGTATTTGCATTCAAAAGAATGGCTGCATCGACACTTTTTATCGGAATAACTCCTCTTTTTATTTTAATTTTGATGTGTTTTCGCAGCGATTTTCTATAAACAGTCACTACAATCTCGGAGCCTTCTTCTCCTTTTAGTTTAGAAAAGAGACTGTCTGTTGGTAATTTTCGTCCAAATAATTTGGTCTTATCGGCATAAAGAATTCGGTCTCCCGATTGTATTCCCGCTTTTTCTGAAGGTCCGTTTTCAATAGGTTTAATAATCGCCAAAGAATCTTTGTACATATAAAAATTCACTCCTATTCCCACAAAATCACCACGCATACTTTCGGCAACTTGAGCTTGTTCGTTTGATGGAATATAAACGGAATGTGGATCCAATTGCATCAAAATATCATCCACTGTCCGATTCACGATCGAGTCAGAATTTACGCTATCGACATATTCGTTGTCAATAAAATCAAGTAATTTATACAATTTGTTCTTTGCATTATTTTTACTCGAAAAGTGATTTTGGTTCGGAAAATTAAGCCAGCCACCAAGAAGAATTCCAAATGCCAGAATTGCAAAAATAAGTATTGGAATATATGTAGAATTGATTTTCATTTATTCTAAAACTTCAATTTGTTCTACGATTACGCCTGCTTTTGCCAGAAAATCCACTCCCGAAGTGTCTCTGTAACTAATTTGATAAACCACTCTTTTTATACCCGACTGATGAATCAATTTACTACATTCTTTACAAGGCGAAAGTGTAATATAAAGGGTCGCTCCTTCGCAAGTTTGTGTGGAACGCGCCACTTTTAGAATTGCATTTGCCTCTGCGTGAAGCACATACCAATTCGTTAAACCTCCTTCGTCTTCACAGCAATTTTCAAAACCAGAAGGCGTTCCATTGTATCCGTCAGAAATAATCATTTTGTCACGAACGATTATGGCTCCTACTTGTTTGCGTTTGCAATAGGACAAAAGGCTCCATTCTTTGGCAATTCGAAGATAAGCTTTGTCGTATTTATTTAATTTTACATTTTCCATTTTCTATTTATCTATTCCAAATTTCGCTTTGAATAATCATTGGCAAAACAACCCCAATTACAAAAGACGACATCACTAATGTCCAATCGCGTTTTGAAAATCGGAAAAAGGTTTGCACAATATACGAAAGTATTAAAACTATGAAAACTACGACTATTTGTGAAACTTCGATTCCTAATGAGAACTCAGACAAAGGCAATAATTTTGACTGCGAAGAACCTCCAATTATTGTTTTAAAATAACTCGAAAAACCCAATCCGTGTATAATTCCAAAAAACAAAGTGACAAATCCGATTACGCTTATACTTTCTTGTTTAGATGATTTTCCAGCCGTGAAAAGATTAAAAAAAGCGACTACAAGAATCGTTATTGGAATTAAAAATTCGACCATATTGACCTTAATAATAACCACCCCAAAAAGAGACAACATCAATGCTAATGTGTGACCAACGGTAAAAATAGTTATCAAAAGCAATAATCTTTTCCAATCTTTGAAAGCATAAGGAATGGACAATGCAATTAAAAACAAAATATGATCGTAGGCAAATGGATTAAGAATATGCCTTAAGCCTTTTTCGAAATAAATCCAAAATTCTGACATTATAAAAAATTTTAAAGATTAGGGGTTGTCAAACTTACAATTTATTTTGAAATTAGTTTTATACGATACTCATAAAAGCAATTATTATGTCATTTATTTTATTAAAA
>JAAFGY010000072.1 GCA_010365135.1 Flavobacterium sp. | reverse complement strand
CCATAAAACTTGGTTTGCCCGTGGCGCTTTATTCTATATTAACCTATTATTCGGCGTCGCGCACCATCGATTTTGTAATTGAGGGAATCGAACAATATACTGGTGTTACCATTATTTCTGGTCATAGTGAAGAAATTAAAGAAGAACTTGTGCTAGGTTTAGGGCGCGGCATCACTGTGTATAAAGGCGAAAGAGGCTTTATGAAAGAAAGTTATGAAATCAGCCAACCCGTTGACATTGTTTTTACTGTTGTCACCAGAATGGAATTAATTCGCCTGAAAAACTTGGTGCAAAAAATTGACCCCAAAGCGTTTGTATTTACCAGCATAATCAAAGAAACGGCTGGTGGTGTACTCAAACGTAAGGCAAGACATTAACGATTTTTTTTTATTCCATAACCTCATAGGTGTTGACGGGTTTCGCTTTATTTTTTAGAGTAAATTCTCCATTCTGCACACATTTAAAGGATTCTTGAGTTTTTGAATACACTTCTTCGGTGATAATGATTTGTCCTGCTTTGGCAATAGCCTGAAGGCGTTGGGCTAGATTGACTGCATCACCAATGACTGTATAATCTAGCCTTCTTAAGGATGCCGAACCAATATTTCCAGATACCATTTCACCTGAATTGATACCAATTGAGATCTGTGGTTTGTATGTTTTATCTCCATTCAAAGCTACCTCAACATTACTGATTTGCGCTTTGACAGCCAATGCCACATCGATGGCTCTGTCGAGATGGTATTCACCCCTGAAAACTGCCATAACCGCATCGCCCATAAATTTATCGACATGACCACCTTGCGCAATGATTTCTTTTACGATTTTATCAAAAATTCCATTAAGTAATGCTACAACCTCATTTGCCGGAATTTGTTCCGTGATGGCGGTGAATCCGCAAACGTCTATGAACATAACCGTGGCTTGAAGTAATTCATTTTTCAAAAGGCTGCTTTCAAACTCTTTGTTAGTCATAAAGTTCAGCACATTCGAATCC
The DNA here is from genome assembly GCA_010365135.1 of Flavobacterium sp. Classification (GTDB taxonomy): domain Bacteria; phylum Bacteroidota; class Bacteroidia; order Flavobacteriales; family Flavobacteriaceae; genus Flavobacterium. The sequence continues at coordinate 15,183 of JAAFGY010000072.1, read as the reverse complement.
ACATACATTTTCAAGATATTGTTTTCCTTGATAGCTTTAATAGTTTCTTGTAATTGTTTTACATGTATTATGGTCTTTTCCATTGTCAGGTCAAGATCATCGAAATCAACAGGTTTGCATACAAAATCGAAAGCGCCTCTATTCATCGCCGTTCTAATATTCTGCATATCTCCATAGGCCGAAACCATAATGGCTTTCAATAAGGAATTAGCTTCGGGCAATCGGCTTAACAAAGTAAGCCCGTCCATAACCGGCATATTGATGTCGCTCAAAATAATATCCAGATCGGGGTTTTCGTGTACTTTTTGAAGTGCTTCCTCACCGTTTCTGGCAAAGATAAATTCATAAATGTTTTCGCGAATTTTTCTTCTAAATTTCTGTTTGACCAGCATTTCTAAATCTGCTTCGTCATCTACTACAAGTATTTTTGCCATTATTCCAGAAGGTTTTTGAGTTTTTCTTTCAATAAATTAAAATCAAGAGGCTTGGTTAAAAAATCTTGGGCACCATTTTGAATGGCCTGCCTGCGATTTTCATCATCACCATAAGCTGTAATCATCATCACAACTGGGTCGGGTTCATGGTAATTGTGTCGAATTTTAGACAAGAGCTCAATACCGCTCATTCCAGGCATATTAATATCAGAAAGTATCAATACGATTTCCGAATGTTCTTTTTCCATAAATTCGAGTGCTTCCTCGCCCGAAAGGGCAAAGTCAAATTCTAATTCGTGAGCCCGTAATTCTTTTCGGAAGTGTTGTTGGAAAAGCGGTTGCACGTCTGCTTCATCATCGACTACTAGTATTTTTATCATAAATTTCTAAAATTAATTACTAGCTAAATAACTTTCAATTAATGTTTATTAAAAAAATTTCATTTATTCTTGAGGCAATCGAATTGTAAATATGGTATATTCATTTTCTTTGCTATCAATGGAAATTGTTCCTCCGTGGCTCTTCACAACAATATCATAACTTAATGACAATCCCAGTCCAGTTCCTTCTCCTGCAGGTTTTGTGGTAAAAAAAGGCTGCATTATTTTGGCTTTAATCGCATCCGGAATTCCCATTCCGTTGTCTTTTACGGTTATTTCAACAATCTTATTTTTTAGAGCAGTTGTTACAGAAACGGAAGGTTTATACTCTTTTGAAGTTGCTTTTTGTTTATGATGCGTGGCATAAAAGGCATTGGTAAACAAATTCAACAACACACGACCAATATCCTGTGGAATCACATTTATTTTTGGAAGATTTACATCAAAATGGGTTTCCAGTTCGGCATTAAAACTTTTATCCTTAGCGCGAAGTCCGTGATAAGCCAGCCTTAAATATTCATCGGCAAGTGTATTAATATTGGTGGGTTCTTTCACGTTATTTCCAGCTCGACTGTGCTGCAACATTCCTTTTACGATGCCATCGGCACGTTTACCATGGTAGTTTATTTTTTCTAGGTTTTTGCTAATGTCATCCGCTATAGCAAAGCCCTCATCAGTAGCTCCTTTTTTGAATTCTTCTTTCATTTCATCAATTAATTCATTGCTCACTTCTGCAAAATTATTGATGAAATTCAAAGGATTCTGAATTTCGTGGGCAATTCCGGCTGTGAGCTCTCCCAATGATGCCATTTTTTCGGATTGGATGAGTTGAGCTTGGGTTTCTTTTAATTTATGATAGGCTTTTTCAATTTCTTTGGCTTGAGCCAATTCAATTTCTTTGGCCATCGCACGCTCTTTTTCGAGAAGTCTTTTGCGTTGGAAGCGGTCAACCGAAAGTACCATGACTATAAAAATCAATCCATAAATGACATATGCCCACCAAGTTCGCCACCATGGCGGAGTAATACTGAAGTGAATAGATGCACCTACTTCATTCCAAACGCCATTACTATTGGCTGCTTTTACTCTAAAAGTATAATCGCCTGGTGGTAAATTATAATAATATGCCATACGAACAGTTCCCACTTCGCGCCAGTTGTCATCGTAGTTTTCGAGTTTATAGGCAAATTTATTGTTCGCGGGATTAGCATAATGAATTCCTATATAATTAATGGAAATGTTGTTTTGATTGAAATTAAGCACTATATTTTTCTTCTTATTAGGAACATTCTTTACCAATGAATCATTATTGCTAAAAATTGATAATTCTCCAATTTTAAAATCGGTAATAAACACTTTTGGTGGCGTTGAATTCTTGGTAATATCATTAGGATTAAAAACTGTTATCCCGTTGTTACCGCCAAAAATCATCAATCCGTTCGAAGTTTTAAGATAGGAACCATCTGCAAACAAACGACCTTGAATTCCATCTTCCATTGAAAAGTTATTAAATTGCTCTTCTTCTAAACTGAATCTGCTAATCCCTTCAAAGGTACTTAACCAAAGCGCCTTGTTTTTTTCGTCAGGTAAAATACCTTGAATACCCATAGAAGGTAAACCATCCTTCATGGTGTAGCATTTGATTTTTCCAGTTTTGATATTGTATTTATTAAGTCCCCCATTCCATGTCCCAACCCAGAGCACTCCTTCCTTGTCTTGGTAAAGTGAATTGATGTCTTGTGATTTTAAAACATCTCCTTTTTGCGGGTCAAATCCATATCTTTCCACTTTTGATGTGGCATAATTATACAAAAACAAACCGTTATCAGCTAGCAGCCATAATCCGAATTTTGAACTCTCATAAATATTTTGGACCAAACCAATTGTATTATTTGAACCCTGAAGTTTCTTTAAATCGATTTGTTGTACTGTTTTTTTATTTTTAATCTTTAAAAAAGTTCCTTTTGTCGTGCAATACCATTGATTGCCTCTACTGTCTTTTTTGAGGTTTAAAATATAGAGTTTAGCAAGGGTCGAATCTAGTATGGTTTTTTTACACGTTTTAGTATTAGTATTAAAAAGGAAAAAACCCTTATTAGTTTGGATGAGAATCTCATCTGTGGAAAATTGACCAACTGCGGTGTAATATTCAAATCCCGGCAAAATAGCTTCAAAAGGATATGGCGTTAGCATGGTGTTTTTAGAATTGAATTCATTAATTCCATTAGATGAAATTATCCAAACTTGACCACTTGTGCTTTCAAACATTTTACTAATCCATCCAGAAGTAATGGATTTTTTATCCTCTTTTTTGTATATAAAGGATTTCAATTGGGCTTTATTCGTATATTTAAGTAATCCTTTAGATTCTGTCCCCATCCAAATATTATCAAAGGAATCCAGATGAAGACAAGTGATGACTTTATTGCCTGATTTTTTATCGGAACTTTCTTTAAAAGTTTGAAATTGTTCTTTTTTCAAGTCAAAATAGACTAATCCCTTATTTGTTCCAATCCATATATTACCAATTTCATCAAACTCCATTACCGTTAAATAAAGCGGTTCTTTCTTATTTGTTTGTTTCAAAAGATAGGATTTAATTGCACCCGTATTGGGATTCCAAACACTAAGAATGGAATGCGAGGCATTGCTTGAAGTCATCCAAATATTACCTTGAGCATCGCTTTTAATGGTGCTGTTGTATTTATTAGTAAGATATTCCTCTATAGGCCATTTCTCTTTATGAATATTTCTATTTTTGTCAATTCTAAAAAATCCATTAGAGGCAAAAACCCAAATATTGCCCAATATATCTGTGGTGGTTCTATAAACACTTTTTATTTCCACCTTATTTAATGCATCAAATTGCTGGAGTTGTTCCTTGTTTTTGTCTTTATAGAAAATAGAATGAGTTGCTTTATTTCCATAATTATCATATGCACCAAAATAAATTCTACCATTCAAATCCTCATTTATAGTTATTATTATGAGTTGATCACCTAAAGGAAAATCGGTGAGTTTTGCTATATTATAATTCTTGAAAGTTTGAGTATCCGGATTATATTCGCTCAGCATATCTGTACATCCAATCCAAATATGCCCATCCTGTGCCTCAAAAAGTGTAAAGGGTAAAATACTGCCCATTGTTTTTGGATCTTTGGGATCCACATCATAATGTTTGTATTCGTACCCATCATAACGAACGAGTCCATTATCAGTTGATATCCAGACAACACCAGATCTATCAGTTATAATATCGCTGATGTAAACGCCCTCTAATTGATTGTATACACTAATGTTGTCAGGATTGAGTTGTGCCAAAACTGGCGTGAAAAATGCCTGAAAAATTAAAAGTAAAATAACAAGAATTGGTTTTTTCATAATGCTACTGAATTAGATTCTCTATTCATTTATTTTTTAAATTCTACTTAACAACTTTTTTATGTATTCCTTTTTAGGTAGCCATTGAAGGTTATGACTAAATTTTTACATTAGAAAATACCCTACATTACAAATAAAATTTAATTCTAAATTTAATTCTGCAGGGAAATCAGTAGATAATAAAAAGAATGGGGCGAAATAAATAATTCAATAAAATAACATATTTAGTATTATATCAATTAGTGAATAGTAAATTAAATGAAAATTTATGATAAAAATCGTTTTTAGACAACAATATTATTTTTATGCAATTTACTAATAAAATTGCTGTGTGCAAAATATATGCACCAGAAACATTCATTCAACATTCCCGAGATTAAAAAATAAAGCGATTGATCAAAAAAATTTAAATACCAACTAAAAAAGAAATTTTGTAGTTATTTTTTCAAAAAAAGAGGTGCTTTTTATTGGTAATAAAATTATTATTCGTAATTTTACGAACTGAAAGTACAAATGATATGAAAACTACTAAAGAGAATTACTTCACAACAAACCAAGTTGATACTGCTCGTTTTTCTAAAGCCTTGGGACATCCCGTGAGAATTGCCATTTTGCAATTGCTAAACTCTCAATCTTGTTGCTATCACGGCGATATGGCCGAGGAACTACCTATCGCAAAATCAACACTTTCGCAACATTTGAACGAATTGAAAGATGCAGGTTTGATTCAGGGAACTATTACACCACCCACAGTTAGATATTGCATCAACAGACAAAATTGGAATTTGGCCATTCGTTTATTGAATGAGTTATTAACCCCAAATTTGGAACATAATGTCGCCGTAGTAACAAATCCCGAACAATTGATGGAACCCTAAGTTTCACAATTATAAAATGAAAAATAAAAATGAAAACAATAAAAGTATTAGGACCAGGTTGTCCAAAATGTAAAACCACTTTTCAAAATGTTGAAAAAGCATTGGCACAATTAGGAATCCAAGCAGAACTCATCAAAATTGAAGACATCGAAGAAATGATGAAATACAATGTATTGACAACGCCCGTATTGATGATTGACGAGGTCGTAAAAATAAAAGGCAGAATTGCACAAATTAACGAAATTAAAGAATTTTTAAAATAATACAACAATGGAAAAACAAGTAAGAGTAACAGAAATTTGCCCAACCAAAACACAAGCTTTGATCAAAAACGGAGCACTACTAATAGATGTTCGCGAAAAAGACGAAGTAGCACAACTAGCTTTTGATGTGCCCAATATCATCAATATTCCTTTAAGCATTTTTGAGGATCATTACACCGAAATTCCCAAAGACCGAGAAGTAGTTATGGTTTGTAAAGCTGGTGGAAGAAGCTTGAGAGCCGCTGGATTTATGGTTTATCACGGTTATGATAATGTAATCAATATGAAACACGGTCTGATTCGTTGGGTACAAAAAGGATTCCCAACCATTGGTGATACCGCATCGGTTTTAGATAACGCTCCCGCTTCTTCTTGTTGCGATTCGCATTCCCATTCGCATTCATCAGATAGTAAAAAATCCTGTTGTAATGACCAACCTAAAAGTGAAGGAAGTTGTTGTTAAGATTACACATTAATATAAAATTATAATGTTTGACTGGGTTCAAAATTTGGCCGATTGGCTAGTTTACAGTGGTTTTAACATTGGAGTAGGAACTAAATTAGGCGATGCGCTTAATTTCTTTATCTATGACACGATAAAAATTTTAATATTGCTGTTCATTATAACATCTGTTATGGGTGTGGTAAATTCTTATTTTCCAGTCGATAAAATCCGAAATTTTCTATCCCGAAACAAACTTTTTAGATTAGAATATTTATTCGCTTCCACCTTTGGGGCGGTGACGCCTTTTTGTTCTTGTTCTTCCGTACCATTATTCATCGGTTTTGTAAAAGGAGGAATTCCCTTAGGTGTAACATTTGCCTTTTTAATTACTTCACCATTAGTAAATGAAGTGGCAATCGCTATGTTTATTGGAATGTTTGGTTTAAAAGCAACCGTTATTTATGTGACAAGCGGTATTCTTCTTGGAATGATTGGCGGTTCTATTTTAGGAAAATTAAACCTTGAAAAACAACTTTCTCCTTGGGTTCAAGGAATTTTGGCCAATGCAAAAAAAGAAAAAGACTTTGAAGAGGAAAAAATACCTTTTGTGCAACGATTGCCTGAAATATTCCGGGAAGCATTTGGGATAATCAAAAGCGTTTTTTGGTACATCATCATCGGGATTGGGTTGGGCGCTTTGATGCACGGGTTTATTCCAACTGGTTTTTTCGAAGCATACATCAGCAAAGACAATCCTTTTGCAGTGCCCATAGCCGTTATTTTGGGCGTTCCAATGTATAGTAATGCAGCTGGAGTTTTACCCGTCATTCAAGTATTTGTTCAAAAAGGAATTCCAATCGGAACTGCAATCGCATTTATGATGGCAGTTGTAGGACTTTCAATTCCCGAAGCTACGTTGCTGAAAAAAGTAATGACTTGGAAATTGATTGCGATATTCTTTTCGGTAGTAACGATTTGTATTATTATTTCGGGTTATTTATTCAATATTATTTTATAAAATCAAAGATTTACGAAAACTTAAAAAATAACAAGATCATGAGTAAAAAAAATATTTTAACATCCGTATTTGCAACTCTATTGTTGCTATTTGTTTCTTATAATGGAAACGCTCAAGCCAAAACAGTTTCAACTGTTCAAGTAATTCAATTTCACTCAGAACACCGTTGTATGACCTGCAACAAGATTGAAGAATTAGCTAAAGTTGCGTTGAAAAAATATCCAAAAATTCCGTTTTCCTTAGTCAATGCTGACGACAAAAAGAACGAAAAACAATGCACTCAATTTCAAGCGTACGGAAGTTCTTTGTTTTTGTATAACACCAAGACAAAAAAAATCAAGAATTTAACCGAAATGGCTTTTATGAACGCTGGCGACCAAGACAAATTCATCAAAGAATTTAATAAAAATATGGATGCTTTCTTAAAATCGTAGTATGGAATGGTTAAATGAGTTGGCTCAAAACAGCGAAATTCCTTTATTGGCGGCATTGGCTTTGGGATTATTGACAGCCGTTGCTCCTTGTCCGTTGGCCACAAATATCACGGCAACGGCTTTCATAGCCAAAACTATTAATAGCCGAAAGAAAGTTTTATTGAGTGGTTTACTTTACACTTTGGGCAGAATGTTTTCGTACACTGTAATTGGTGCCATCATTTATTTTGGTGCCAGCACGTTCCAAATTGCGAAACTTTTTCAAGGAAATGGCGAAAAATTTATTGGTTTTGTCTTGGTGTTTCTGGGATTGATTATGCTGGATATCATCAAACTCAATTTCATCAAAGGAGGCGATTGGATTGAAAAACTTTCGGATAAATTCAAGACCAAAGGTTTGCTTGGGGCTTTCCTTCTAGGTGCTTTATTTGCTTTGGCTTTTTGTCCTTACAGTGGAGCTTTGTTTTTTGGTATGCTTATTCCAATGACCATCAAATCAGGTTTGACAATGCCTGTACTATTTTCTATTGGTACAGGATTACCTGTTATTCTATTCGCTTTTGTGATTGCTTTTAGTATGGAAAAACTGGGAATGTATTTCAAAGCCATCACCAAAATCGAAAAAATAATGCGGATTTTGGCGGGAATTACATTTATTGTAACCGGTTTGTATTACATCAATATTTACATTAAGTTGATTTAAATAATTGTTAAGTTTAAAAAATAGTTTTGTTGATTTCAATTTATATCGTAATATTGCAATATAAATATATAACGATGGGAGCTTCCAAAACCGACAGTTTTACCGAAAAACAAAATGAACTAGCCATTTTAACCAAAGCATTGGGACATCCAGCGCGGATAGCTATCATTGAGTACTTACTCAAAGTAGATTCCTGCATTTGCGGTGATATTGTAAACGAGTTGCCTTTGGCACAACCAACAGTTTCACAGCATTTAAAAGAACTCAAAAATGCAGGATTAATCAAAGGAAATTTTGAAGGCGCTTCTATTTGCTATTGTATTGATGAACTGGGATTCGAAAAAATTAAAGGCTTTTTCCAAGAGGTGGAAAAGCATTTGGAGAAAAGAAAAAGTAATTGTTGTTAATTATTATCTATCAACACAGATCAGACAGGTTTTAAAAACCTGTCTGGTCTTAATTCAGAAAAAAAATGAAACTATCACAAGTAAAAAACATCTTGAAATTGGCAGAAGCGGTAAACTTCCTTTTGCCTGACGGAACTTCAGTTCCAGAACATTTTCACGTTACCGAAGTGGGTTTAATCAACAAAAACTTCATTGATTGTGGAGGAACAGTTCGCAAAGAAACAATCGTAAACTTTCAATTATGGGATGCCAACGATTTCGAACATCGTTTGAAACCTCAAAAATTATTGAATATCATCGAATTGTCTGAAAAGATTTTAGGCATTGAAGATTTCGAAATTGAAGTGGAATACCAAGCACAAACTATTGGGAAATACGATTTGGATTTCAACGGAAATGACTTCGTTTTGCTAAATAAACAAACGGCTTGTTTGGCTCAAGACCAATGTGGCATTCCTGCTGAAAAACAAAAAGTAAAATTATCGGATATTAAAATCGAACAAAGCTGTTGCACTCCAGGCGGAAGCTGTTGCTAATTTTTTGTTCCACTAACTTTCATAATATTAAACTGGCCACAGATTTCACAGATTTTCACAGATTTTTTCACTGACATTAATAAAATCTGTGAAATCGGTGGCAAAAAAAATATCAAAAATGACATTAACCAAAACCAGACTTTTTCCAGAAATTGAAAAAGTAACTACTTCTTTAAACTTCGAAAGCATTTCAGCAGAACGCAAAATTGTTCTGCAATCGCTTATCGATTTTATCCAAGGAAAAGCCAATAATGAACAAGAAATTCGTCTCAATTTAATTTGCACACACAATTCCAGAAGAAGTCATTTGTCGCAAGTTTGGGCTCAAACAGCGGCAGCGCATTATGGTATAAAAAACGTGTTTTGTTATTCTGGCGGGACTGAAGCTACGGCACTATTTCCAATGGCTGCCAAAACTTTAGAAAAACAAGGTTTTCAAATCAAAACCATTGCCGAAGGAAGCAATCCTGTTTATGCGATAAAATACAATGAAAATGCAAATCCAATTATTGGGTTTTCTAAAACTTTTGATGACGATTTTAATCCTCAATCTGAGTTTGCAGCCATTCTAACCTGCTCTTCTGCCGATCAAGGCTGCCCGTTTATTGCCGGTGCCGAAGTACGAATTCCAATCACTTTTGAAGATCCAAAAGCATTCGACAATACTCCACAACAAGCCGAAAAATACGAGGAAAGAAGTGTGCAAATTGCTACCGAAATGTTCTATGTTTTCTCTCAAATAAAACTATAAATATGTCAGCAAATAATTGTGCACCAGTAGTCGAACGAAAGAAATTAAGCTTTCTGGATAGTTACTTAACGCTTTGGATTTTCTTGGCAATGGCAATGGGAGTTTTGATTGGGTATTTCATTCCTTCGAGTGGGGATTTTATCAATTCTTTTTCGAGTGGAACAACTAATATTCCGTTGGCAATTGGTTTAATATTAATGATGTATCCACCATTAGCTAAAGTGAAATACGAACAAATGGGAGAGGTTTTCAAAAACACTAAAGTTCTTGGTGCTTCCTTGTTTTTAAACTGGATTGTAGGACCAATTTTGATGTTTTTCTTGGCATTATTATTACTAAATGGTTATCCCGAATATATGATTGGTGTAATACTGATTGGATTGGCGCGTTGCATTGCAATGGTGGTCGTTTGGAACGATTTAGCCGGTGGAAACCGTGAATATGCCGCTGGTTTAATTGCCTTGAACAGTATTTTTCAAGTGTTGCTTTACAGTGTTTATGCTTATGTTTTTATCACGATTTTGCCTCCGTATTTTGGTTATACTGGTTTTGAAGTCAACATTAGTATTGGACAAATTGCCGAAAGCGTTGGAATCTATTTGGGAATTCCTTTTGCACTCGGAATTATCAGCCGTTATGCTCTAATTGCACTCAAAGGTTCAGAATGGTTTGAGACAAAATATGTTCCTTTTATTTCTCCAATAACCTTGATTTCACTATTGTTTACGATAGTTTTAATGTTCAGTTTGAAGGGAGAATTAATCATTCAAATTCCATTTGATGTCTTGCGAATTGCGCTTCCGTTGGTGATTTATTTTGTAATAATGTTTGTCATTAGTTTCTTCATCGGAAAATATTTTGGTGCTGATTATTCGAAATCCACCGCCATTGCTTTTACCGCAACAGGAAACAATTTCGAATTGGCGATTGCTGTTGCTATTGGTGTTTTTGGAATTAATTCTGGTCAAGCTTTTGCAGGAGTTATTGGGCCGTTGGTAGAAGTTCCAGCCTTGATAGCTTTGGTAAACGTAGCTTTTTGGTTTCGAAAAAAATATTATAAAAATGCAATTTAATATCAATTTAACACTTCAATATAAAATTTAGACCAATAGATTATTTTCTAATTAAAAAGGTGTTTGTAGCAAAAAACGAATATCCTTTTTTTGCTTTAAAAATTAAAAACAACAAATACTTTTATAAATTTGTTCACTGCGCAAACAATTAACTGAACATCATAAACATATTCTAAAAATGAAACAAGCCCTTGTTAATAGTGTTATTCATACTGGCGAAGAAGTACTGACTAATGGAGTTGTTATCGTAGAAAATGGAATTATTATTTCTGTTCAAAGCGAAATTCCGGAGGGCATTTCTTTGATTGATTTAAAGGGCAAGCATCTTTCTGCCGGTTTTTTTGATATTCAAATCAATGGAGGAGAACGATTTTATTTTAGCCAAAATCCAACTGAAGAAACCCTTCAGGACATTTATGAAACGAGTTTAAAATACGGTACCACTCATACCCTTCCCTGTTTGATCTCATCGTCCATTGAAACCATTCATCAAGGGATTGAATCCATTCGCAATTATAAAGAAAAACATAAAAATGGTGTAATGGGAATGCATCTCGAAGGTCCATTCTTGAACCCATTAAAACGTGGCGCTCATAGTGCTTCTCAGGTTAGAAAACCAACTAATTCCGAATTGGAAGAAATCATTCGCTATGGCAAAGATGTTATCAAAATAATCACTATTGCTCCCGAATGTTTTACGGAAGACCAATTGAATCTGCTCTTAGAAAGTGGAATTGTAGTTTCTATAGGTCACACCACAATTACCTATGATGAAGCACAGCATTATTTTTCTAAAGGAATCAAGTTGGTCACTCATTTGTTTAATGCAATGAGCCAATTGGGGCACCGTGAACCCGGTTTAGTAGGAGCAATTTTCGAAAATGAAGCTGTTTATGCACCAATTATTTTAGACGGCGCTCATTGCAATTATGCTGCGGCAAGGATAGCTCATACTTTAAAAAAAGATAAATTATTTTTAATCAGTGATGCTGCATTCCTTGGTCGTAAAATTCAAAATTTTAAATGGGAAGACTTTGACGCACATTTAGAAAATGGTTTTTACAGAAATAAAGAAGGGAATTTAGCTGGAGCCGCTATTTCTATGGATGAAGCCGTCAGGAATGCCTTTGAAAATTTGAATATTTCACTTGATGAAGCCATCAAAATGGCCACTTGTCGTGTTGCATCGGCGGTGAATATGGGCGATAAAATTGGTAAAATAAAAAAAGGATTTTCCGCTAGTTTTGTTACTTTCAATGAGGATTTATCCTTGATTGAAACCTTGCATTATTAATTTATTTATAAAGGAGTAAAATAAATGAAGCAATTATTTTACTCCTTCTGTTTAATTAATTATTGACATTATACTTTCGTAAATATTCTCGTGTTTTCAATCCTGATTCTTGAATATCGGAATCTTTCCATTTCCCATTTGAATTTGCATTTGGTTTAAGAAACGAACAAGTTTCGACTTTGTTTGAAATGGACCAAGTAATCCAACTTATTTTATTTTTTTCCATCCAATCGATATATTCTTGCCAAGCAATTAAATTTAAAGGGCCGTTTCCTGTGGCTTCCATTCCAGCAGATTCAGAAACAAAAATAGGCAATCCGCTTTTTATAGCCTCGTCGGTTCTGTCACGCAACCATTTGCCGTGAGTTCCTGCATAAAAATGCATAGTGTACATTAAATTATTAAAACCAACTATAGGATCTGCGGCTGGTAAATGAATGTCTTGATCCCAATGTGGACTTCCTACAAGAATAATGTTTTTAGGGTCATTTGCCCGAATCACTTTAATCACTTCTTGAGAATAGGCCTTTACTTCCGGCCAAGTTTCATCATTCGGTTCATTGAAAACTTCATAGATAACGTTAGGGTATTTGGCGTATTTTTTAGACATTTCTCCAAAGAAAACTTTAGCTTCTTTCAGGTGAATATTATGGCTATGAAAATCAATTATTACATAAATATCCTGATCTATGGCTGCTTTTACCACGGCTTCAATCTTTGATTTTGATTCGTTTGGATTCTGAATATAACAATTTTTATCAGCATCAACACCCATTGCTGCCCTCAAAACAGTAGCATTCCAATCGTTGTGCAAGGTTTTGACCACGTCTTTGTTGTAAAATTTTCCCCACCAATTGTGCCATCCGAAACTTAATCCTCGCAAGACAATAGCTTCTCCATTTTTATCTACTAACTGTGTTCCTTTTACACTAAGTTGTCCATGCTTTTTGACGAATTGTGCATTTATTACACTACAACTGAGTGCAAGAAAAAGCACAATAATTTTAGATTTGAAATTCATATTTTCTAAATTTAAGGAATTAATTTCAATGTAATTACATCGTGAGAAGCAATATCGGCACTAAAATTCCATTTAGTCGTACCTGCTTCTTTGTTTTTCCAAAGGTCTATTATTTTAAAATTATTTTTAATAAAATCGGCTTGATAACCAAAGTCTGCGTCTTTGATTGGATTTTTCTTCCAATCGTAATTGATTTTTTTAGCAGAATCGCTTCTATTTAAGAAAGTTATTGCCCAATTTCCATCAGATAGCGGTTTTACCCAAACTTCTACTCCTGCTTCGGCAGAAAGTTTGAATCCTTGAATCCCCAGTTTATCTTGGTTAACGGCAATTAGATTTTTATTGGTTAAAATTGCCAATGTTTCTTTAGACATTTTTCTAAAATCATTTCCAGCGATAAGCGGTGAAGCCATCATACACCACATTGCAAAATGAGCTTTATCTTCAATATTGGTCATTCCGTCGCCCACTTCCATCATATCGAAATCGTTCCAATGATCTGGGCCCGAAAATTTACGAATGTCTTTGCGCATTTCGGCAATTTTCATAAATCCCCATGACGACCAGTTGCCTTCATCGTGGTGGAACTCGCAATCAAAGCACGGATAAATATCACCTGAAATTCTCCAAAGATTTCCAATTGGTTTTCCCCAATCCCACGGTTTGTTATCGCCCCATTCGCAAAGGCTGAAAACGATAGGTCTTCCAGCAGTTTTTAGGGCGTTGCTCATCGTGGCATAAGCTTCGGGAGCGTTGATTCCTGCTGTGTTGCACCAATCGTATTTTAAGAAATCGATTCCTAAATTGGCATAAAAACGAGCATCTTGGTATTCGAAACCTCTTGTGCCAGGATAACCGGCACAAGTATGCGTTCCGGCACAATTGTACAGACCAAATTTCAGTCCTTTGGAGTGTACATATTCAATTAGGGATTTCATTCCGCTTGGGAATTTAATGGGGTCTGGAACTAGATTTCCATTTTCATCCCGTTCTTTGGTCATCCAACCATCGTCAAGCAGAATATAAGTGTAACCCGCCGCTGCCATTCCTGAAGACACCATAATATCAGCGGTTTCTTTGACTAGTTTTTCATCGATGTTGGTTTCAAAAGTGTTCCAAGAATTCCAACCAATTGGTGGCGTCATTGCAAGACCTTCGAATTTGCCCGTTCCTTCTTTGTACATATTTCCTTGCGCAAAGCACAGCATTGTGATACCGATTAAAAATAGAGGGAGTAGTAATTTTTTCATTTTTTTTTATTAATGATGTTCTATTTCAGTTTCAGATTTGATGACTATAAAGTGTCAACTCTTGTTTTGCGTGAGGGATGGCAGTAGAGCTCTTTTTTTGAGGCGATTTTTTTTCGCCTCAAAAAAAAGCGGGAACGTACAGCCCGACCCGCAGGGACACGCCCAACCGAACCCATGCAAATTGGCTAAACAAGTGTTTATATGTTTTTTGTTGTATTAAATATCGTTTAAATACAACTTGCCAATGTACCATACAATGATAAAAAATAAGGAGGAAACGCACTGATACTATATTGTCAAAATTCAATAATAACTTAACAAAATATATTTTTTTGTACCTAATAATCAAATCAAATTTAGAAAATATAAAAAATACAGCGGTGACTATGGGGAAATTTCTCTGTAAAATTTTTTATTCGACTCCTGAATAAGTATATTTTGCAATTTTATGATATAAAAATGATAAAATAATATTATTACAGCTTGTATCATCAAATTATCTTTGAAGAATATAATTACCTTTATTTTATTCATAATATTCATGATAACCCGTAATCACATTAACTAGGAGAAGTTTTGATAATTGATAATTCAATACGAAAATAAATCAGTTTTTATAAATTTAAAATGGTTTAAAAAGAGTGACTATCTCACAGTAGGTTTCTTTTATTTTGACTCCAAATAATAATAAAATTCATGAAAAAACAAATTGCAGTATTATTCGCTTATACAGTAGTAATTTCTTGCGCTTCAACCGCCAAAATCACTAATTCTACTTCTCCTCTTTCAGACAAAAAAGCCACAACGGAAACTCAAATAGCGTACAAAAATTTACTGCAATTGGCAAAAAAAGGAATCCTTTTTGGTCATCAAGATGATTTAGCCTATGGCGTAAACTGGAAATATGAAGACGGA
>JAAFGY010000071.1 GCA_010365135.1 Flavobacterium sp. | reverse complement strand
ATATTAAAGGAGATTTTAACAGAGGATTCAATAATTTCAGATAAAATATATTTATTAGTTGCAGGCAATGGATTCGATAAAATCAAGCACGAATTGCCATTTGAAAAGATTAATATGGGTATGTTAGACAATACTTATGGACTTGCATCAGCTTATCAGTCTGCCGATGTCTTTGTTTGCCCTTCGATTGAAGATTCCGGTCCTACAATGATCAATCAATCTATTATGTGTGGAACACCAGTGGTTTCTTTTGAGATGGGGGTTGCTTTGGATTTGGTTATTAACGGTGTTACTGGCTTTAGGGTGAAGCTGAGAGATAGTCAGGCTCTGGCTCAGTCGATTTATCGGGTATTGAAAATGAATGAGAATGAAACATTATTTATGAAGGAGAATTGCAGAAAATTAGCTTTGGAATTATTTCATCCCGATGTTATTAGCGAAAAGTGGTTAGAAAGAATTCAGAAGGATGTATTAAAAGGGTAGTGATTTTATGCTCTAATTATCTTCTGAGGAAGGAATAAACGAATAAATTATAAATACCAAATGCTTAAACTATTAATATGATTGAATTAGCAATCCCGTTTAACAAACCTTATCTCACAGGAAAGGAAATGCATTACATTTATCAGGCAGTGTATTCCGGCAAAATTTCAGGTAATGGTATTTATACACAAAAATGTCAGACATTCTTTGAAAATAAATACGGGTTTAAAAAAACCTTACTTACCACATCGTGCACTGATGCACTTGAAATGTGCGCTATCCTGGCCGATATCCAGCCTGGTGATGAGGTAATTGTGCCTGCCTATACTTTTGTTTCGACTGCCTTAGCATTTGTCAGGCAAGGAGCCAAAGTAGTATTTGTGGATAGCAATCGGGATAATCCAAACCTTGATGTCAATCGTATTGAAGAAATGATCACCCCCCGTACAAAAGCAATTGTGGCTGTGCATTATGCAGGAGTTGCATGTGATATGGATGTCATTATGGGACTAGGATTGAAATATAATCTATTGGTTATTGAAGATGCTGCACAGGCTATTGACTCTTACTACAAAGGTAGGGCATTAGGTTCCATAGGACACTTGGCGGCATTTTCATTTCACGAAACAAAGAATATCAATTCAGGGGAAGGTGGTATGTTGGCCATAAACGATGAAAAATATATAAAACGTGCTGAAATAATTTGGGAAAAAGGCACTAACCGTGCACAGTTTTCCAGGGGTGAGATTGATAAATACAGATGGGTTGATACAGGATCTTCATTTCTACCTTCTGAAATTATTGCAGCATATTTGTATGCGCAACTAGAAAACCTTGAACAAATTCAGATTAAAAGAAAAGAAATATGGACAAAATATTTTATTGGGCTTGTGGAATGGGGCGATCATAATAATATTTGTCTGCCCTATATTCCCGATTTTGCAACCAATAATGGGCACATGTTCTATCTGGTATGTTCAAGTCAGAAGCAACGTATGCTCCTAATAGAGCATTTGAGAACTGACAATATCCAGGCTGTCACGCATTATTTAAGTCTGAACGAAAGCCCTTACTATAAAAGGAAATCTGGAAAACACCAAATGAAAAACAGCGATAAATACACTAATTGTATATTAAGAATCCCCTTTTTCTATGAATTGACTGCAACCGAAACAGATAGGGTTATCCAATCGATAAAGTCATTTTCTAACGAATGAATAAGTTTGTGCAGAAATTGTTCATTGTTCTATTCCCATTTTATCCTTTGTGGGGATGGTTATCTTATACATTAGTTCATCGCAATGTTGGCATGTTTGTTACATTATTATGTGCTCCATTCGCAATAGTTTATTTAATAAAATCAGAAAAAAAAATTCCCAAATATCTTATCTTCTTTATTTGCTTCACTATATATCATCTGATTTCAGTTTATTACCATGATTTAGCACTTATTCATTCTACCAATTGGTTTGCATTTATACTATCGGATATTAATGTGAGTGCATGTTTAATTTTTATCATTGTAGAAAATCTGGCATTTGAAAAAAAATATTTTGATATATTGTCTCAATGCATTTTTCTAAGTATTATTGTTACACTTGCTGTTAGTTTAATCCAGATAAAATATATTGATTTTTTTATTTCGCCTGAGATAATGGGAGAGGATGGTGGAGATTTAATTTATTTGAGAGAACAACGAAGTTTTTCCTTTTATAGTTGGGCAAATCTGAATTCCTTGGGTATCACATTTCCAATATTTATTTCCCTACTATTAGGCATTAAAAATTCAAAGAAAGGAAGGCACTTAATAGTAACCCTATGTGGTATTTTAGTGGCTTTATTAGGAAGAGCTAGGTATATAATGATTTCGGTTGTTGTAGTAATATCTCAATTATTTTTTTCTAAAAAGGTTACATTAAGAAAGAAATTATTATTATTTGCGGGAATTGCGATTGGAGCTATTTTTCTTATTAATATTATGAGCAGTATAGGGTTCAATATTGATCAAGTTATTTCTGATAGAATATTAGAGAAGGACACGGATATGAGTTCTGCAATGGCAAGGGTAACATCTTATGAAGTATTTGTACTGAAATTTCCGGAGCATCCTTGGTGGGGTGTTGGACCCGAAACAAGAGATGATGTCAAAGATTTATTAGGAGATTCAATACCTCTTATTCATATTGGATATTTATCTTATTTATATTATTACGGAGTGATTGGATCTTTTATTTTTTTGCTGTCATTGTATTATTTATCGAGAGAGGCATGGAAAGTTGGAAGGAAAACTAAATTCTGGGGCAGTTTTTACGGATTGTTAACGTTTTGTATTGCAAATCTCACTTTTGTTTATTTTAATTTAAGCGAAGCTGGGATAATAATGGCTGTAGTCTTTTTAAGATATTATGCGAATATCATGGTTGATAACACTCAGATAAATACTTTCAATTTTCGAAATAAAAGAGAAAACTAATATAACAAATTTTATAACAAAAAAGAGAGTTTTGAAAAATATTTTAATTACAGGAGGCGCCGGGTTCATAGGTTCTAATCTGGCACTTAGTCTAATCAAGAAAGGGTATTCGATTACAGTTTTGGATAATTTATCAGAGCAGATCCATGGAAAAGAAATCTATAATTCTTACTTGTATAAATCCATTTTTGGAAAGTTGAATTTTATCAGAGGCGATGTAACAAATAGAGAAGATTGGATGAAATCATTGGTGGGTCAGGATGCAGTAATACACTTGGCCGCAGAAACTGGAACTGGCCAGTCAATGTACCAAATTTATAAATATGCAAATGTAAATATTGTTGGAACTGCTATTTTGTTGGATATATTGGCAAATAGCAAACATACCATAAAAATAATTATTGTCGCATCTTCTAGAGCAATCTATGGTGAAGGACGATATTCCTGCTCTATTCATGGTGATGTTTATCCTGCGACAAGGGAAGCAATTGATTTAGAGAATGGGAATTATGAATGTAAATGCCCTTTATGCGGGAGAGAAATAGTTCCTTTATCCACTCATGAAGATTCAAAAATAAGTCCCCAGTCAATTTATGGTATTTCTAAATATAATCAAGAGCAATTATTTCTAATCGCAGGCAAATCCCTAAATATTCCAGCAGTTGCTTTTAGATTTCAAAATGTGTATGGCCCTGGTCAATCTTTATCAAATCCTTATACAGGAATATTGTCTGTATTTTCTACTCAAATCAAGAATAATCACACCATAAATATTTTTGAAGATGGAAAAGAAAGCCGGGATTTTATTTACATAGATGATGTTGTAAAGGCGATTATATTAGGTCTGGAAAATGAGAAGGCAAATTTTAATGTATATAATGTTGGAACAGGTAAGCCGGTAAGTGTTCTTGAGATAGCCAATAGCCTAATTGCTTTATACGATTCAAAGGTAAAGATCAGTTTGTGCGGAAATTTTAGGATCGGAGATATCAGGCATAATTATGCAGATCTGACTAATATTAATCGAGACCTTAATTTTGATCCCGAATACCAGTTTAATACTGGTATAGTAAGATTTGTGAATTGGGTAAATTCCCAAAATGTAAAAGAAGATATGTTCTCAAAAAGCATTAACGAGTTAAAAAAAAGAGGATTATTTAAATGAATCAAATTGATTTGAAAAATAAGAAAATTTTATATATTGGATCCAAATCATTTAATTATGATCAATTTCTTGTTGAGAAGCTTGAAAATTTTGGAGCCAATGTCGTGTTCTTTCAAATTGACATAACAAGTATCTATTTTAGAACTATTAAAAAGTTTGGATTACCAGGTATAAATTCATATAAAAATAATTTTTACAACAATATGCTGTTGGGAAAAAATTATGATTATGTTTTGGTCAGATATGGACATCAGCTGAGTGAGGAGTTTTTGGGAAAATTGCGGTCTGCAAATCCGAATGCAAAGTTTATAAATTTTCATTGGGATTCAATAACTGCATTATACAATTATTTGCATATAATTCCATATTTTGACAAAGTTTTTTCCTTTGATGTAAAAGATTGTCAGACTTATAGAGAAATCAATTACTTACCATTATTTTATCTCGATTGTTATGGAGAATTTAGAAAGAATGATACTGATAAGCTCACTAACATTGATCTATTATTTATTGGCTCTTGGAGGAATCAGGAAAGATATCATCTAATAAAGTTAACAGAGGAATTTTGCAGGCAACAAGGATTGCATTTTTATTTTTATCTTCACTTTTCCCTTTTGGCTCAACTGGATTCGATTAGAAGAGAGGTGATAATTGCAAAACAAGCGAGGTACAAAACATTATCAGAAAAAGAGATTTTGAACTTATTTGCTCGCTCTAATACTATTATTGATTTTCCCAGTTCTTATCAATCGGGCTTAACTATTAGAACTTTTGAAGCCTTGGGCGCCGGGAAAAAACTAATAACCACTAATAAGAATATTTTGAAAGAACCTTTTTACAATCCGGAACATATAAGTTTAATGGATGTGAATGAATTTAATCTTGATGTTGATTTCATAAGGAATAAACCGGTTTCTTCCATTGAAGAAAGCATTGGGAATTACTCAATAGGTAATTACATTTCAAAACTTTTCCAATAACATCATTCGGGATTTTTGTTGTAATTGGTTATTTTCTTTTTCCCCAGATAATTTATATAGAGAAGCTGTGAGGTCGATAGTTGGATTTAATATTATTTATTTAATCGAAGAGTATTTATGATATCATTTATAGTAATTGGTCGCAACGAAGAAAAAAATTTACGAAGATGCTTCAATAGTATTTATAATACTATTTTATACAACCAAATAAATGATCATGAGGTTATTTTTGTGGATTCAAAATCAACTGACCGAAGTGTCAATATTGCAGAAGAGTTTAAAGAAATTAAAATTTACGGGATTTCAGGTTGTTGTAATGCAGCTATTGGACGAAATATTGGAGCCAAAGAATCAAAAGGAAGTATATTGTTCTTTATAGATGGCGATATGGAAATTCAAAAAGAATTTTTAAGAGAAGTTCTTGATGAAGAAATGAATTTAAAATATGATGTTGTTTCTGGTCAAATATACGAGATTATTGACGGTATACATGACAAATTAAGGTATACATTCAAAAAGAAGGCCGTAACCTCAATTGACTATTTAGTTCCTGGAGGGATCTTTCTTATCAGGAAGAATATTTGGGAATTAGTAAATGGAATGAGAACCAAATATAATACGGGAGAGGATTTGGAATTAGGATATAGAATATTGAGAGAGGGATTTGAGTTTATTCGGAGAAAAGAAATTATCACAAATCATTATACATATGCGAATTTAGATATAAATAGAATGTGGCAAGGGATATTTAACAAATCAGCTTTTTATCCGAGATGTGTTACTTATCGTGACCACTTTACAAATAAATATATGTATTATGGTTTGTGGACATTAGATAAATCATTTATTCTTCTCGTTTTTATATTATTTTCGATGATTTTGATGCCTAAAAGTATCCCTTATTTAGTTCTTGTTTATTTTTTGGCTATTTTGATCCGATGCTTAAAGAAAGTAAAAGATTTTTCATTTATTAAATACTTTTTGTATTACTTATTTTTCGATATTTTGAATTTAATATATCTTTTTACGTTTTTTCCTAAAAATAAGAATTTAAAATATTTTGTTATTTCTGATATTGAACAAAAACAAACTTGAATACTTTCTTGAAGAGTATGTCTTCAGGTATAATAGACGAACATCAAAAAGTAGAGGGCTATGTTCTTGAGACTTATTGAGCAAGGAGTAACGGCTGAACCTATTTCATATGGAAATATCATCAAAAATCAGTGCAGTAGATGATCGGATACCCTATTAAAATATTATATATGCGAATTGAGGGTTGAAATACAATGAATTATCAATAATTTAATTCATTGATTGTTAATAATTATTAGTGAAAATATTTTATTAAAATCTAATAAATCAGTATTTTAAAGGCGAATTGCCACAAATGTCTTTAGGTATGATTCCTAAGGTAAAAGAACTTAAATTAATTGCTATGTTTCTGTACATTTTGATATTTTTACATTCAATTTTTGTCATGTACTTAGTTAAAAAATACATTTCAGAATTTATTCCTCTTGACGTTCAGTTATTGAAAATCGATAGAATAATTAATAAGTATTCGTTTTTTTAACTAAAATAAAAGATGAACATCCTAATCACAGCCCCAAGTTTAAATCCTTCGAAAAATGTTAGCGGTGTTGCGGCCGTAGCATACAATATAATCAAATATAATAATCACCATTGCTACTATCATTATCTTTTAGGAAAACCAGATAAATCATTGAGCAAATTGATGTGGATCTCACAAATTTTCGGGCAATTATTGTTCTTCCCTTTATTTGTTAAGAGGAATAATATCGAACTTGTGCACCAAAATCTTCCATTAAATTTCAAAGGGATATTGCGGGAATATATCATCAATCTTTGGTGCAGGATTATGGATGTTTCAGTAGTGCTGCATATCCATGGCGGATTGTACCTTACACAGGGAACTAAAAACATACTATTTAAAAAACTTGCACTATCATTATTTAGCCATTCGAAACAAGTGGTAGTTTTAAGTGAATTGGAACAAGAATTATTGAAAGTTAAATTTGGATTCTCAACCTCTATAGTTCTATCTAACAGTATATGTACATCAATTTTCAATTCTCAACAATCAAAAAAACTCAATGATAAACCAATTCTATTATATTTAGGTAAGATAGAAAAAAATAAAGGAATATATGAATTGATTGAAGCACTAAAACTTCTGAAATTCGAATTCAATTTTCACTTTTTTTTATGTGGTTCTGGCTTCCTGACCGAATATGCCATTAAGGAATTTGAAAAAATTCTTGGAAATGATTTTGAATACAAGGGAGTTGTTTCCGGAATAGATAAGTTAAATGTTATCAAACAGTCTAACATTTTTATATTGCCCTCCTACTTTGAAGGCTTACCTATGGCATTACTTGAAACAATGGCCGCCGGAGTTGTTCCAATTGTAACCAATGTTGGATCAATGAAATCTATTATAAAACATGGGATTAATGGATTGCATGTAGAAAAACAAAATTCTCTTGATTTATATGAAAAGATGAAAATTCTCCTATCAGACCATGAACTGTTCAAATTGATGTCGGACAATGCAAAGAAAACGATTGTTGAGCATCATGATATTTCCAACTTCGTAGTTCAATTAAATAAGATTTATAATTTGGCAATGTCAAATTAAAATATATTTCAGTAACCTGCTTTGCTGAAATAAAATGCATCAATCAAACATAGCGACTTTCTACATAAGCTTTAAGATATAAATTGTAGACAACCTTTAGTGATAAATTTGTTATACAATCGTTTTAGTGCAATAATATCATCATTACGCTTGGATAGTGATTTATTCGGTAAAGAAATTTTTAATTTTATGGATGTTTGCGGTAATAATGTAATTCTACAGCCATATGGCAACTAAATTTTTAAATCCAAATTACGGGAATTCAATTAATCAAAAATTTAGAGAAAAAAGATTTAATTTTTTCCTCGATCTTCTGAAAAGTATTAATTCCAAACAAACTATTCAAATTTTAGACATAGGTGGAACTGAAATTTATTGGGAGAGATTGAATTTTATAAACAACAACAACATCCACATAACCTTACTAAACTTAGAGCAAGTCCAAGTCAAGCACAAAAATTTCACAAGCATTAAGGGTGATGCACGGGATTTAAGTATATACAATGATAATCAGTTTGACATTGTATATTCAAATTCTGTGATAGAACACCTATTTTCATTTGAAAATCAAAAGAGAATGGCGGATGAAATTAGGAGAGTTGGGAAATATTATTATGTACAAAGACCAAATTTTTACTTTCCTATCGAGCCACACTGGCTTTTCCCATTTTTTCATTACTTGCCGTTTAAGATGAGGGTCTTCTTGACAAAACAATTTGATTTAGGGCACTATAATAAAAGCGATACTTTGGAGGCTGCGACTTTAAGAGTAAAAGAAGTAACGCTTCTTACTGTAAAAGAAATGAAAAACTTATTCCCTGAAGGAAAAGCATATCATGAAAAATTCTTTGGATTGACAAAATCGGTGACTTTGTATTGGTTTCCTGAATAATAGCTACAGCTAATAATTATTCAATGCTGTTTAGTTAAGGAATCTTCGTAACTACTCAGGTCTTTTATTTTTTGGGTATAAATCTGCTCAAATAAGAATTGCTAATTTTTCTTATTAACTCATTCTCCTTAGATCGGGTTGATGATCTCCGGTTTGTTTTCATACAGACAATTGTCACGATGGAAAAATCAAATAATCTGAGATTATGTTGTGGTTTGTTGATAACGTGATGTTGGGTTGTTGACAAACAATGGGGGCAAAACAACGTTGATCACAATATCAACAACGATCTTTGTTGAAAACAAAGAAGATATGGTCTCGAAGGAAGATCTACGGAAACTGAGCAAAGAAAAACTGGTCGATCTGGTCTATGAACTTTTGATCGTGGTTGACCAATTGAGAGCAGAAGTACAAGAACTTCGGGAAGAGGTGAAAAGTCTCAAAACACCAAAAAATAGTGGTAACAGTTCCCTTCCTCCTTCTCATGATCTGTTCAGGTTAAAAACCAAAGTCTCAGAGAAAAGAGCGATAAAAAATCAGGAGGACAACACGGGCACAAGGGAGAAACGCTGCTCATGTCACCTAATCCTGACAAAATAATAGAACATCAGCCTGATGAAAAATGCGTTAATTGCGGAAAAGTACATGCAAATGAGTCAAACCATATAGTTGGCAAACGGCAAGTTATAGACATCCCTGTTATTAAAGCGAGCGTCATTGAGCATCAGATTTACCAAACAACCTGCACTTGTGGTTATGTAAGTACCGGGAATTTTACTGCAGATGTTACTGCACCCGTACAGTATGGAAACAATTTGATTTCCCTTGTCGCATACCTCAGTTCTCGCCAGTATGTACCATATGCACGTTTGGCTGAGTTAATAAGGAGCATCACCAATATATCAATGAGCGAGGGTACCATCTTTAACCTCCTGAATAGAGCTGCTAATATTTTCCTGCCAGTCTACGAAGGGATAAAAGAAGAGATATTAAAAGCAACCTCAGTAGGTGGTGATGAATCGGGGATTAAAGTTAAAAAGGATAATTATTGGGCATGGACCTGGCATACGCATCAATAAACAAGACCCAAAAGATTTATATGAGAAATTGCAATTGATTCTGGCTGATTCTGAATTATATGAAACCTTGTCAATCAATGCAAAAAAAACAATAGTGGAGCAATATGACATTTCTAATTATATAGTTCAACTTAACGAAATTTATAAATCAGCAATAAATTAAAAATGAAAAAGATTTTGGTAACAGGAGGAGCCGGAATGATTGGCTCAAATCTTGTAAAACGATTAGTTAAAGAAGGGAATGAAGTATTTGTTATAGACAATCTTTGGAGAGGAAAACTTGAATACCTTAATAATGATGATGGTATTCCTGTAATCCCTTTAGAAACAAATTTCTTTCAATTAGATTTATTACAGCCTGATATAGCTAATTCCATAATTTCCAATGTTGAATATGTTATTCATTTGGCTGATATTGTGGCTGGAATTGATTATGTATTTAATAACCAGGGCTTGTTATTTCGTGAAAACATCATGATCAACTCAAATGTAATCACATCAACCCGAAAATACAAAAGTGTTATAAAAGGTTTTATTTATGTTGGTACAGCATGTAGTTTCCCGTTAACCCGACAAAACTCACTCGAAGTTATCCCATTACGCGAAGAAGAACTTTACCCGGCTCTTCCTGAGTCAGCCTACGGTTGGAGTAAGTTGATGGGGCAATATGAAACCGAACTACTCGAAAAGGAAACTGGCATACCCACTTGCACACTAATGTTTCACAATGTTTATGGATCTCCATGTGATTTTGGTGAGAGAAGTCAGGTCATTCCAGCATTAATTCGTAAAGCAATTAATTATCCGAATGAATCATTTCATGTTTGGGGAAGTGGAGAACAGGGGAGGGCATTTATTCATGTTGATGACGTTATAACTAGTCTTATTTTAGCGTTAGAAAAAGGATGGAATCAAGGGCCAATTCAAATTGGTCCATCCATATGTACTTCCATAAAAGAAATTGCAGAAACAGTTATTGAAATCTCCGGCAAAGAAATAACACCTTTTTTTGATAATTCAAAACCAGAAGGAGATAAAGCCCGTAGTGCAGACTATTCGAAGGCAAAAGCTATTTTAGGCTGGGAGCCTAGTGTGGATTTAAAAGATGGGTTGCTGGCACAATACAACTGGGTAAAAACACAAATGGAAAACAAAAGCTTAAATTAAACATGGACAAATCCTATTTTAATGTTCAAATTGAATTTGATGGAAAAAAAGTTGATTCAATTATCCAGAGCACAATTACGAATCATGGGAAAGGTTATGTCTGCTCAATCGAAAGCAATAACCTAACAGTTGCAAATAAAAACCCGGCATTTCTTGCGGTAGTAAACGGAGCGATGGTTAATCTTTGTGATGGTTCAATGTTGGCTAAAATACTTGGTGTCATTCATGGTAAGCCTTTCCAATCAAATATTGGCGCCGATTTGTTCATCAAATATGTAAACATGGGACGGTATAAACAATACTTTCTGGGTAATACACGTCCTGTACTTGATGGTTTACGGGAAAACCTTTCAAAAATTGATCCGGCCATTGCCTCTATGTCTTTTGAAGAGTTACCTTTCCGCAAAGTAGAAGAATTTGACTACAAAGGCATTGCTACTAAAATAAATTCAGAGAAGCCAGATATTATCTGGGTATCGCTTGGTGCGCCCAAGCAAGAGTTTTTTATGGCACGACTCCTACCCTACCTGGATCAAGGAATTATGTTTGGCTTTGGCGCTATTTTTAACTTTAATGCCGGAATCGGCCAAGTTAAACGTGCCCCAGGATGGATGCTGAAGTTAAATATGGAATGGTTGTACCGTGCTTTTGAAGAGCCCAGGAAAAATATTCCAAGATATTGGGGATTTATAAAGTTATTACCTGGATTAATAATATCTGAAATAAGCAATAGGTAACTTATACAGGATGTGGGGTAGATACCTGTTGGGGAATACGAAGTTCATTTGGGCAGTCATCATGGAGAAATATAGGAGAAGTTCAAAGAATTATCAAGAAAATACAATTGAATTATTTAGTTAAAATCAATTTATTAATGATTTGATTTAAACCGGTCTTAATCTTCACAAGATAGATTCCTGAAGTTTGATTTTCGAGATTAAACACCTCGGCTATATTCGTTACTTGTCTTGAGATGATCATCCTGCCTGAAATATCCACAATTTCAATCCGGCTTTCTTTAACAGGCATTTCGGAGAAACGAACGGTAACAATTCCAGTAGTTGGATTGGGGTATAAATCAATCTGAACGGCGTCTTTTAAACTTTTTACATCAATAGATTGGGTTTTCAATTTTAGCAGCACACTTGAGTTTTTTAAATAACTCAGTTTCCCGTTCACTACCTCGCCCTGCACCACTTTTTCACTGTCCGTTATTCGGTTCCAGGCAATAATATTGATTGGATGCCCCTCTGTAAATCCATCACCTGCCTGTTCGCTGCTTGAAAAAGATGTAACTAAACTTGCAGATTCTGTATTGATATGTTCGTCATTGATTTTAATCGTTCCGACACATATTTTTCCATCATAAGCGGCAAGCTCATCTCCAACTGAAATCCCGGATGCCCGCAAGCCTACAATATTAATATTCATATGCTCCGAACCATTCCCTTCAATATTGGTCGTAAAATGAACCGTCTTTTCTGATTTGGCCATTATTACGACAGACTTAAGGTAGCTTTGTTGAAGGGTTAAAATAGCATTCGTAGTTACTTTTACTTTGTATCCTTTTCCCGGGACAAAATTGCCAATACCATTTATCCAGCCGCCAAATTGGCCCCAGTCCTCGATAGAATTACCTTCTTCATCCTGAACTTTAGAAAGTCTGTTCTGATCGATCAACGATTGTATGACTGATTTTGCATTCACCAAATCATTATAAGGAAATGAAATGATGTTCCATCCTGTCTTTAAAGGAATGTCCATTGGCAGGGTGACAGGTTTTCCGATTACCTGTAAAGTGCAATTGTTTTCAACCTGAATCTTATATCCTTCCGTGTTTTCAAGGGTTCCGATCTTATTGATCCAACCTCCGTAAGTCCCCCAATTTTCAAATGAATTACCCGATTCATCCTGTATTTTAACAAGGTTTCCCTGGTCATATAGTGATTTGGTTACGGCAGTAACATTCGGATAATTTGCATTTAAATACGTTGAGATCAGGTTATACCCTTTTTTCAATACAATCGTTTGAGAAATTCCGGTAAAAGCTTCAATTTTGACTGTGGAGGTAGCGCCGGAAACATATTTCCCGCTGGTATTCCAGGATGCGATATCATTCTTGTAGGTTACGGAATTAACAAGTATTTCGAGTTGGTTTTTGCTATCCCAGATTTTGAAGATAATTGTATCGTTATCCGCAAATCCATTATTGGAACCATCATCCTGAGCGGCATGTATTGTTATGAAAGTTGATTGATCAGATAAATTGATTGATTTTTTCAGTTTTATTGCACCTACACAGTCAGCACCACTAAATAGTGCTATTTCGTCAGCCACAGAAAGCTGCATGCCTTCCAACGTTGCTGAAACAACATTCATGTTCATCTGATTTTGCCCGTTTTCACCCTGCCAAACGGTTTTAAAATGAGCATCCGGTTCGGCAGTCAGATTAGAATTAATTATCACTGCTTCATATCTTAAAGCCGATACATTTCCGGCTGCATCTTTGACCCAAGCATAAAGTGCCTTAAAACCATCAGAAGAGAAGATATAAGTTGAAGGTGCAGCGGAGGTCCAAACAGATGATCCTGTTGATGGAACGGCAGCTGTTTCTGTTAGGAGATAGCCTGTGATTCCAGTGTTGTCGGTTGCAGTAAACCTGGAAATGGAAACAGTGCGTGAATTGGCAGTTGACGGAATCGTGAATGCACTGATGACAGGGAGCGTGATATCTATCGGTATCACCGCGTTTGAAACTGAGGAAGCGATGGAGGTTCCAGCTGAATTTGTCGTCTTGACAGTAAAAGTATAGGAGGTGCCATTGGTTAATCCGGTAATCGAGTGGATCAGTGAGGTTGAACCTGCATTTAGATCGGTCCCCCCCGCTGGAATTGAAGTAACAGTATAACCGGTGATCGCAGAACCACCATTATTTGCCGGAGCCGCAAAGGTAACAGATGCAATTGCATCTCCGGCTGAGGCAACAACTGAAGTTGGAACACCTGGTGAAACGGTATTTGCTGTGTAGGCTAAACCGACAGGATTGGTAATTGCGCCACTGTTGGTTGGGGTTAAGG
Organism: Flavobacterium sp.; assembly: GCA_010365135.1. Lineage (GTDB taxonomy): Bacteria > Bacteroidota > Bacteroidia > Flavobacteriales > Flavobacteriaceae > Flavobacterium. The sequence goes on along the minus strand of JAAFGY010000071.1, from coordinate 2,480 downwards.
TGATACTACCTGCTGTGGCTGGTAAAATAGTAAATGTTTGAGCCGCGGATGAATTTGAGTAGGTCAGAACCCTGGCTGCGAGTCCGGTACTGCCGGTCCCCGTTGGTGTGATCGTAATTGTTCCGGTATAGGAATAGTTTGGAGTAACCGTGAAGTTTGACGAGGCACTGTTTACATTGCCACCGGAAGGACCAGAGAGCGTGAAGGCAGTGGCAACAGGAGCAAGAGGTGTCACCGCATTTGAAGCTATAGAGGCAATGGAGGTTCCGGCTGAATTTGTAGCCTTGACCGTAAACGCATAGGAGGCGCCATTCGTTAATCCGGTAATTGAGTGGGTTAGTGAGGTTGAACCTGCATTCAGATCGGTTCCCCCCGCTGGAATTGAAGTCACAGTATAACCGGTGATCGCAGAACCTCCATTATTTGCCGGCGCCGCAAAGGTAACAGATGCAATTGCATCTCCGGCTGAGGCAACAACTGAAGTTGGAACACCTGGTACAACAAACGGATCCTTAATTAATACAACAGATGTATAAGGTTGAAGGGTAACACTTGATGCGTATTTTGCACCTTTAACATCAATCATTGGGTAGGCCAATGAAATCGTTTTGGCCGTTGAAGTAGCGTTGTACTCAAACCTTATATTAGTTAATTCATTTGCCGTTAGCGATGTTTTAGTCGAGTTCCCTTCCTGTCCACTATATGTATGAAATGAAGAAAGATTATATATTGTCCACACCCAGGTTGGGGAACCCAATTGAACTCTGAAAATATTAGAATTAGCAATCGGATTTGCAAAATAATTACTATCACAAGCCTGATTATTAAAAATTGCTGCGTTGGTGTTCTCTGCTCCAACATATCTTCCCAATTGATTGTCACCTTTGGCAATAACAATATTATTTTTAAACAAAATGTCTTCAACAATATCACCAGACTCTCCATCTGATGCCCTGAATCCAGAAAAAGTATTATTATATATTGTATTATTCCGTATTGTTATATCATGCGTTCCATTTAGAAATATACCAGAATTAGCAGCGTTTTCGATTGTATTATTTAAAACGGATACACCACTTGTCTCATAATTTCTATCAATATAAATGCCCATTGCCTCTTTAGTAGCAGCATATGAAGCATCCATGCCATCGTTGTTTCCTATTCCATTTAGTACAATATTATATGAAATCACTTTTCCTGAACCCGCAGTATGAGTATAAATACCCCCACCATCATCTTTTATCAAATTAAAGTAGTTCACAAAATTTTTAGTTACTATCGTATTATCAACAGAACCCGAATTATATCCCGGAAAATGAATTGCATTATACCCAGTACTGTCAACCTCATTTCCTTCAATCAATGAATTTGCAGAACTTGTAAGCAAAATTGCAGAATATGTATCGTCTCCACTACCACCCATTCCAGCTATCATACCAGTATTTCTTATAATATTATTTTGAATCTTGGCGTTAGAATAGCTTGTTTTACAAATAATTGCATCATTATTTGTTTGGTCAAATGAGCATTTACGTATCGTTAAGTAGGTGGAATTTCCCCAGTTTTCTCCATGAAAAGCATCCGTACCAGAGTATGTAAAATCACAATTTTGAACTGTTACATACCTCGAATTTTTATTCCATATTGACGATGTATTTGACCCTGTAAATAAGATATTGTCAAATGTTAAGTATGATTTTTCATTTGTAAAAACTAAAGTATCAACAGTAGCAACTTTTACATCCTTTGGTGGGCTTATGGAATAAATACTTATTTTATTCGTTGAAGGATTATAATACCACTCATTAGTAGTGTCCAATGTCCTTACATCATTTTGAATAAAGAACCCCCAATCGTTTCTTCCGTAATAATACGATGAAGGTTTATAGGTTAAAGTACCTCCTGAATGACTAATGATAGGATTTCTATCTATTATCCAACGATGTTTCTTTATAACAACTTCTGCACTTGTCCAGTCAGCAGTTGCAGAATTAATAGATGAACTTGTGATCGAAGTATTTCCCGAAAAAGTTTGATATGGAAAGTAACCGCTATTAGGATAACGCCCCCTTGGTGTATTTGCTCCATTTACAACAACCATATTACAGGTTGAAAGCGTTGATACAGCATTTGTACTTTCCCAGATATTTGAACCTAAGTTTGTCCACGCAGTTACATTAGTGAAGCCAGTTATAATTGGTTTTTCACCGGCTCCATAAGCACCAATTGTTATCGGAGAGCCCGACGCTCCAGATTTAGAAATTACCAGGGAGCCGTAAAATGCATCCCCACGGTTAAATAAAATTTTATCACCCGGATTTAATGTGGAAAATTTGGAATTAACCTTTGTAATTGTCTTCCAGGGGGTAGAAATCGAAATACCATTATTTGCATCATTACCGGATGAACTGATATAATAGTCAGTAGCAGAGACTGTGGTGCAAGAAAGTAAAAAAATAAGTATTGGTAATAATTTCATA
>JAAFGY010000070.1 GCA_010365135.1 Flavobacterium sp. | reverse complement strand
CCGATAACAACATTAACACCGTTTAAAGTATCGTTTCCATTTCCATTATTGTTTAAAACATTACCAGCATTTGTATTTCCAATTGTTCCATTTCCACCAGCGATGGTATCGTCTTGAGCAACGATAGCAGGAGAAGTAACAGTAATCGTTACAGTTGCAGGGTCACAATTCGTTGGATTTAATTTATCACAAATAGAATATACTATGGCGTAAATTCCAGCAGGAGTTCCACTAGGTACGCTAATTTGTCCTGTTGCAATATCTATTACAGGAACCGGAGCACCACCGATTGAAATTGCAGGAGTTGTTACAGTAAGGTTTACTTGACCGATAACAACATTAACACCGTTTAACGTATCGTTTCCATTTCCGTTATTGTTTAAGACATTACCAGCATTGGTATTTCCAATTGTTCCATTTCCACCAGCGATGGTGTCATCTTGAGCAATGATAGCAGGAGCAGTAACAGTAATTGTTACAGTTGCAGGGTCACAATTTGTTGGATTTAATTTATCACAAATGGAATACACTATGGTGTAAATTCCAGCAGGAGTTCCACTAGGTACGCTAATTTGTCCTGTTGCTATATCTATTACAGGAACCGGAGCACCACCGATAGAAGTTGCAGGAGTTGGTACAGTAAAGTTTACTTGACCAATAACAACATTAACACCGTTTAACGTATCGTTTCCGTTTCCGTTATTGTTTAAAACATTACCCGCATTAGTATTTCCAATTGTTCCATTTCCACCAGCGATGGTGTCATCTTGAGCAATGATAGCAGGAGCAGTAACAGTAATCGTTACAGTTCCAGAATCACAATTGGTTGGATTTAATATATCACAAATTGAATATACGATGGTGTAAATTCCAGCAGGAGTTCCAGTAGGTACGCTAACTTGTCCTGTTGCAGTATCTATTACAGGAACCGGAGCACCACCGATTGAAATTGCAGGAGTTGTTACAGTAAGGTTTACTTGACCAATAACAACATTAACACCGTTTAACGTATCGTTTCCGTTTCCGTTATTGTTTAAAACATTACCAGCATTTGTATTTCCAATTGTTCCATTTCCACCGGCGATGGTATCATCTTGAGCAAGGATAGCAGGAGCAGTAACAGTAATCGTTACAGTTGCAGGGTCACAATTTGTTGGATTTAATTTATCACAAATAGAATATACCAAAGTGTAATCTCCAGCAGGAGTTCCTGCGGCCACTATTACATTGGTACCATTCAAAGTTATACCTGGATTAGTGGAGCTTACAAAACTTGTTGTTACATCTTCTGGTTTTACCGTTTTACAATCTAAAAGATCGTTTGATAAGACATTGGTAAATGAAATTCCACCAGTATATCCATTTACAGAATTTCCAGCATCATCATTAGCAACAATAAAGTTAGTTATGATTAATTTTGTTTCACAAGTCGATTGATTTCCACAAGCATCTTTAACTGTTATAATAATAGTTGTTGTTCCAGATGAAGCAATTGTTCCAGCTGCAGGAGATTGTGTTATCAGTAAAGATTCAAAAGCTGTACAACTATCAGTTGCAATTATGTTTTTAGTAAAGTCAGGAACTAGAGCTTGACAACTTGCATTGGCTCCTACAGTTTGTATAGGAGAACAGGTTGTTATTACTGGAGCAGTAATGTCTTTACTTCTAATGGTTTGATAAGCAGTTGAAGTATTTCCACAAGCGTCAATTGCAGTCCATGTTCTGATTACAGAATAAGAGCCAGCACAAGCTCCTGGAGTTGTCACGTCAGCAAACGTAAATGAAGATACATTTCCACAATTATCTGTTGCGGTTGCTTCTCCAAATACAGGAGTTTCAGGACAATTAATAGCAAGACGACTAGGAGGCACAGCAATAACTGGAGCCGTTTTGTCTTCGACAGTAATGATTTGAGTAAATACAGCAGAAGTGTTGCCACAAGCATCCGTCACCGTCCAAGTATTGGTATACGAACCAGAATTGGCACAACCTTCATTGGCTACAAACAAACCAGTAGTTTTAGAAATATTAGATACATCCGCATCACAATTATCAGCAGCCACAGGGAATTGACTTTGAGCCGTTGCCAAAGCTTCAGTGTTGCTACATTCGATAGTTGCGTTTAAAGCAGAAGCAGTAGTAGTCCAAGTTGGAGGTAAGTTATCACTGACTGTTATTGTTTGTACTTGGTCAGCTGCTTTGTTTCCACAATTGTCAACCAAACTCCAAGTTCTAGTTATTATGCGAGAACCTTCGCAAGTTCCAATACTATTTGAATCGCTGAAAGTTGCTTGTAATCCAGTAGAAACATTATCAGCCTCGTCCGTTACATCACCAGTAACAGCAATTGTTGCATCATAGCTACAAGAAGTAATTGTGTATATTGTAATATCGGCAGGACGAGTAAAAGTAGGAGCAGTTCCATCTCCATCCAAAATAGTAACCGATTTGGTATCGGTACAACCTTGAGAGTCAGTAACTGTTACAATATAATTTCCAGCAATCAAACCAGTAGCTGTAGCAGTATTTTGGACAGGAATTGTATTCCAACTGTATGTATAATCAGGTGTTCCACCTATCGCCGAAGCAGTAGCAGAACCTGTTGCTTTTCCTATACAAGAAACATCAACTTTAGAATTAATTTTAGCTATTGGAGCCGCATTAATAGTTAATTTCACAGCAGTACGAGTCAAACTAGCACAAGTTCCATTAGAAGCTTGAGCATAATAAGTAATCGTTCCGACAGAATTTAAAGTTGGATTCGCTACCAAAGTTCCACCCGTTGCCGCAGTGTACCAAGTAATAGTACCACCCGTTGCAGCAGCAGTCAAAGTTTGAATAGGCGAAGCTTCACAAACCCTTTGATCCCCACCAGAAATAGGCGCTAGTGGAGCTGCATTAATAGTTAATTTCACAGCAGTACGAGTCAAACTAGCACAAGTTCCATTAGAAGCTTGAGCATAATACGTAACCGTTCCGACAGAATTTAAAGTAGGATTTGCTACCAAAGTTCCACCCGTTGCAGCAGTGTACCAAGAAATAGTTCCGCCCGTTGCAGAAGCTGTCAAAGTTTGAATAGGCGAAGCCTCACAAACGGTTTGATCGCCAGCACAAGTTGGTGCTATCGGCGTTGCTGGCTGAGCATTAATTGTTATACTTGATGGACTAGAAATACAACCAGCAGCAGATTTAGCAGTAACGGAATATGTTCCTGCTGGCACAGCAGTAAATATTCCCGAAGTATTAGTATAAGAACTGCCATCAATGCTATAAGTCATCCCCGTTCCAGTAGGAGCAGTCACAGTAATAGTTCCAGTAGCTACGGTACAAGTTGGTTGCAAAGTTGCCGCCGAAGTAGGTACAGCGGGAGTTAAAGGTTGAGCATTAATGGTTACAATACATGACGTAGAAATACAACCTGTTGCCGATTTTGAAGTAACAGAATAATTTCCGGGTGTTAAACCAGCAAAAAATCCAGTTGTATTAGTTACAGCAGGTAAAACAGGATTTGTACCAGTAACGGTATAAGAAATTCCGCTACTTGGTAATGGAGCAGTAACAGTTATACTTCCAGTTGCTTGACTACAGGTGGGTTGAACCAATGTTGTTGTTGGTGCGACATTTACTTTATAACCAAACCAAACTACTACATTTGGTACTTTTTTTGTAGGTGTAACTGAAATAGTTCCAAAACTACAATATAATTGATATGATATATTGTTTGAGGTGTAAAAAGACTCAGGCGAAACTATATAGTCTTGATCAACTTCTAAAGCTGTACTACCATTAAATTCAAAATAAATGCTACTTCCAGGTATTAATTTTAATGCATTTTCTTTTGGCACAACAGTTCCAGCACTATTAATAGGCTGGCCACTTTCATTAACTGCATAATATATAATTTCAATAGATCCTTTGCCACCACTTACTTTTGGAATTGTAAAATCCGTTGGTGTTTCTTGATGTGCAATAGTATTTCCATTTACATCCGTATAATCCATGTAGGTTTTCTCATTGGCATCATACAAAAGGGTCGGATCAGTATTAGGAGCAAGATCAACATTATAATACATTTGATCGCCTATCTCCGAAATGGTACCTATGTTCCAGATGATTTTCCATTTAATTAAATTGCTATTACCACTTGCAGGATTATCCGGGTCATTTAAAACATAACCATTATTAACAAATGTTACGGTTCCTTTGGATACTACAACATTTCCGGTAGTACTTGGACTGACAGAATAAGAAGGAGTCACCCCGGCTTTCAGTACAATATTAGTACTCATTGGATCAGTAAAAATAGCATTAGTTGCAGCATATGCAATATTTGATCTAATCTGAGAATAGATACTCGCAATGTTGCTGCTTGTAGCAGGAAAATATCCTTTGTTTTGCGATCCGCTCAAAACATCTTGTTCGTCTCCACCTACAGGAACTTCAAACCCAATTGTATAAACATCAACACCACTATTCATAACAAGTGCTGCTTCATATTTTGTCGGAATTCCATTATTTCCAGCAATAAAAGTCTTATTACCACCATTACAACTTTTAGTCAACGCATATAAAGTATAATCGAAAGCGCTCCCATTTCCTACTATATTGGCATAATTACTTGAATTGACAAATATATGTGAGGCTTCAAAATCATTTCTTGATATATTGAAATTATTTATAGTTCCACAATCAGGAACTAAATTAGTAGTAACAGTCGATTGGTAGCTATAAGTTGGAGCACCATCCGATAGTAAAATCACAACTTTTTTGGTGGCTGTACTCGTAGCGATTAGTTGTCTAGCCGCATAAAATCCTCCTTGAATATTGGTACCACCACTAGCAGTTATGCTACTAATTGCAGTATTTAAAGTTGTAGTATTATTTGTAAATCCTTGATTTACATAAGGTGTTCCGGCATGTCCAGGTGCGTTAATTGTAACTATAGCTACACGAATGCCACTTGAACCATTTAACAGTTCATTTGTAAAAGTCGTTGCAGCCTCCTTTGCACTAGTTATTTTATTCTTACTCATACTACCTGAATTGTCGATTACTAGTACGACATCAGTGGGAATTGGAATATTCTTTCCTTGTGTTAAAATGTTGATTTTCCATCTCTCAGAGTGGCTTGTTGATTCAGCAGTTTTTTCAATATGCACAGCGCCAGGATTTGGCCATTCCAAAATAGGAATTGCTGAAAGTTTTGAATTCACTGTTTTAGCTACTTTTGCGTTACTATTTAGCTGATTATTTGTTTGATCAACAGGTAAAGTAAAAGGAAGTACCTTTCCTATAAGAACAGGACCACCAAGATTATCAGGATCGGTATCAATTTGAGAATAAGAATTACCAACGAACATAAAGATAGCCAGTAAAAGGAGGGTAATTTTAGTTTTCATACAATTAAATTTTAATTTATTGTGTGTAATTTTGGATTGTTATACTAATTCTATTATCGTAATCAATTTTTTGAAAGATTAAAAAAGCTAAATTAAATACCATACACCAGTTTGATACTTTTTTTCTATCAATAACCTAAAAAGTCGTTGAAAGGACATTTTACGATCTATTTTACGCTGCTATTTTTTAATTTACTATACTATTTTAACAATATTAAAGAATATTTTAACGTATGTTTAATCATAAATAATAGGGATATACATCGTAATTTTGAATTTTATCTGATTCAAATCTAACATAAAATTTAATAGCTACAACATAAAACATCGATTAAATACAAATAAACGCTGTTTAAAGGCATAATTCATCATATTTGAGCGTTTAAGATTACAAAAGTTATTATTATTTTATCTATTTGAAAATGAGCACTTTAACAAAATTCCACTTTTGGAGATTTAACAAGTACGCCCAGAGTTATTTCTTTATTACTACTGGATTTAAAAAAAATATTTAGTCTTTTTAAAAAATAATTTGTAAATTGTATTGACTAAAAGTGAGGTAAACTTTATACCGTAATTTATCAAATTTCCATTAAATGAAAAATCTAATTCTAATTCGACACGGCAAATCCAGTTGGGAAGCTCCACTCCAAGATATTGACAGACCATTAGATCAACGAGGAATTTCTGACGTTCGTCTGGTGGCTACAAATTGCCTTAAATTTATTCCTTCACCATTAGTTCTGTGGAGCAGTTCGGCAAAAAGGGCTCAACAAACAGCTCTAATTTTTGCGCAAAATATTTTATATCCAATCGAAAGTATCGTTTTTAAAGAAGAACTTTATACTTTTGATGAAAACCAATTAGAAAAAGTTATCAAATCATTTAGCAATAGTTTAGAAAATGTTATTCTTTTTGGACATAATGAGGCAATTACAAATTTTGTTGATAAATTTGGCGACATTTTTGTTGGTCATGTTCCTACTGCTGGCTTTGTTTGGCTACAATTTGATACAGAAAGTTGGAATAAAATAAGTAGTGCTACAATTAAAAAAATAATATTCCCTAAATACTTAAAATAGACATTGTGCATAAATATAAATATATAGAAAGAGAAAAAAGCTGGTTAACTTTTAATGCAAGAGTTCTTCAAGAAGCCGCGGATAACTCCGTGCCACTGTTAGAAAGGCTGCGATTTTTAGGCATTTTTTCTAATAATTTAGATGAGTTTTTCCGAGTTAGATTTGCCGCCATACGAAGATTGAGTTTGTCCGGAAAATCCGGAGAGAAAGTGCTTGGGGGTATTTCTGCGCAACAATTATTAAAGGATATTACTGAAATTGTAATTCAACAACAATCCGAAAGTTTGTGGATATTAAATAATATTGAGGCCAAACTTGAAACCGAAAATATATTTATTATCGATGAAAATCACATTTCTAAGGAGCAGGAAATATTTTTGAAAGACTTTTTTATTCAAAAACTGAGCCCAGAATTAATTACCATCATACTAAATGATTTGGCCGAGTTCCCGGTTTTGAAAGATTCTGCCGGTTATTTAGCCATAAAATTAGTAATGAAAGAAAATGAAGAAGTTCATTATGCAATGATCGAAATTCCCAATACAATCAACCGATTTGTAGTTTTGCCGTCTAACGATAAAAAGCAATATGTAATTTTACTGGATGACGTGATTAGGCATAATCTTGGTAATATTTTCAATATTTTCGATTACGAAAGTGTGTCGGCTCACATGATAAAAATCACTCGTGATGCCCAATTGGAAATTGATAGTGATTTGAGTAAAAGTATGCTCGAAAAAATTGCAACCAGTGTAAAAGACCGCAGAATAGGGGAACCCGTTCGATTTATTTACGACCAATTGATAGAACAAGATACGCTCCAATTTTTTCTAGACAAAATGCATATTGTATCCACCGATAGTATTATTCCTGGCGGGAAATACCACAATAGGCGCGATTATATGAAATTTCCAAATCTTGGAAGATATGACTTACTGTATAAAAAAAATGATCCATTACCCATTCCAGGATTGAGTCTCGAAGGTAGTTTATTGGAAAAAATAAGTCAAAAAGATTATCTTTTACACGCTCCATATCAATCATTTTCCTATCTAACTAAGTTTTTGCGTGAAGCGGCATTAGATCCAAAAGTAACTTCTATAAAAATCACTTTATATCGTTTAGCCGAAAATTCCCAAATAATAAGTTCGCTAATTAATGCCGCCAAAAATGGCAAGAAAGTAACGGTTCAAATCGAATTGCAAGCTCGTTTTGATGAAGCTTCGAATATTTCGTATGCAGAGCAAATGCAAACGGAAGGAATTGAACTTATTTTCGGAATAAAAGGACTCAAAGTCCACAGTAAAGTTTGCGTTATCGAAAGAATTGAAAATCATAAAGTAAAGCGATATGGCTTTATTTCTACGGGAAATTTCAACGAACAAACGGCTAAAGTATATACAGATGTCACCCTTTTTACAAGTCATCAACAAATATTAAAGGATGTTTCTAAAATATTTGAATTTTTTGAAATTAATTACCGACTTTATCGTTATAAACATCTTATTGTGTCACCACATTACACTCGCTCCAGATTCAATAAATTAATTGATAGAGAAATTGCTCACGCTTTAGACGGCAAAATAGCCTATATAAAATTGAAAATGAATAGTTTATCTGATTTTGATATGATTGATAAATTATATGAAGCTAGTAAAGCGGGCGTAAAAATACAACTCGAAGTAAGAGGTATTTGTTCCTTAATCCCCGGATTTCCTGGAATGAGCGACAATATCGAGGCCATAAGTATCGTTGATAATTATCTAGAACATTCCAGAATTTATATTTTTGGAAATGCTGGAGACACAGAAGTTTTCATATCATCGGCCGATTTTATGACCAGAAATCTCGATGGAAGAGTCGAAGTGACTTGTCCAATTTATGATTCCCAAATTAAAAACGAATTGATTGACATTTTCGATTTAGGGTGGAAAGGCAATGTAAAGGCTCGATACCATTCAGAAAATCTAGACAATAAATATAAAATCCGCGAGGAAAAAGAGCCTGTTTTTAGAGCACAATTTGAGACTTTTAACTATTATCACCATAAAATTGAAGTAGTTAATGAAATTGTTTAATCGAAAGAAATTGCCAAAAAAAGAAAAATTACAATTGATGAATGACCCAATAGCGATTGAACAAACTAAAGAGAAAATGTTTAGAATAAAAAAATATGCGGCGATAGATATTGGTTCCAATGCGATGCGTCTTTTGATTACAAATATTGTCGAGCAAGATGGAAAAGAGGCACAATTTAACAAAAACTCCTTAGTTCGTGTTCCTATTCGTTTGGGACAAGATTCATTTACAGTAGGTGAAATTTCAGAAGAAAGTATTGCCAGAATGATTGACGCTATGAAAGCATTCCGTCTTTTGATCAAAGTGCATAATGTAGAAAAGTATTTAGCGATTGCAACTTCAGCAATGCGAGAAGCCAATAATGCCCATGAAGTAGTGGATATTATTAGGAAAGAATCCGATATTAATATTGAAATTATCGATGGCAAAAAAGAAGCCACAATAATTGCTTCGACTGATTTGCACCATCTTCTAAAAACGGACAAAACCTATCTTTATGTAGATGTTGGAGGTGGAAGCACTGAATTTTCTCTATTTTCCGATGGTAAAATTGTCATTTCTAAATCATTCAAAGCAGGAACCGTGCGGTTTCTTAATGAAATGGTTAGCGAAGTCGTTTGGAAAGAAATGGAACTTTGGATTAAAACAAATACCAAAGATTATGACGAAGTTACCCTTATAGGTTCTGGTGGAAATATCAATAAACTATTCAAAATGTCAGGAAAAGCACTTGAAAAACCTTTGTCCTATATTTATTTGAATTCTCAATATGCTTTCCTAAATTCCCTAACTTACGAACAAAGAATTATAGAATTGGGTCTGAATCCTGATCGTGCCGACGTAATTATTCCTGCAACCCAAATCTATCTTAATGCCATGAAATGGAGTGGTGCCAGAAATATTTATGTACCAAAAATAGGACTTTCCGACGGAATTGTAAAAGCAATGTATTACGAGAAGATATAGTTCAAAGGAGTAATTCTGAAAGATTTTATAAGACCACAGATTCGCAGATTTTTTTTAGCAGATTTACAAAAAAATTTATTTTTATAATCACAAATCTAAAGCTCACGAGAAAAAATCTGCGAATCGGCAGTAAAAATTGTTCTAACCACAAAAAAACCCGAATTTTCATTCGGGTTTCCTTCGCACTAATAAACTAAGTTTATAGGATTATCTCAATCTGTCCACAGATTTTACAAGATCTTCGTCCTTTTTGATGGCCTTGTTAGCTAAGACTAACAACACGATAGCAACAATCGGCAGAAACATCCCAATACCTTTCTCAGAAACAGCTAGTGTTTCTCCAGATACATTTAGCGAACGATATACAAATAAGCCTAATAAAATTAAATTTAAAATTATATTCAATCTGCCAATAACAAATTGATTTTGTCTTTTTTTATATGAAACAATACTCAACAAAGTCAGCGTGGTGCTTAAACCAAATAATACAATATATGCTTGATTATGCATAAATAGATATTCTTTGCCATCACTCATGGTCCATAACGGAATGAAAAAAGGCAGAACTCCAGTAGCAACGAAGGCTAGAAGTAAATAAATAGTTTGAATTCTTTGTAACATGGTAGCAATTTCTTGCACAAAAATATATTTTCTTTTTAATAAATACTATTGTAAATTAAAATTTATTCGTAATATTGCATAACAAATCCGTAAGTACTTCATTCTTCGGTCAGTTCAAAATCAAAAATTTTACTACACACTTTTATAGTATTCCCAAATATTTAAACTCATAGAACATTTATGTTTGACATTTCTGCATTAAAAGAAATGAAGCTTATTGAGCTTCAAGAAATAGCTAAAACGGCTAAAACAATAAAATTTACCGGTGTAAAAAAGGACGCATTAATTAGCCAAATTTTAGCACTTCAATCTGCAAGTATAGAATCAACCTCAGAAAATAAGACGGCTGAATCTAAAGTAGAAGAAGAGAAACCAAAAAGAGCTAGGATTGTCGCTCCTAAAAAAGTGGCTATCCAAAAAAATACTCATAATTCACTTTTTGCTGACGAAGAAATGGCAGTGGAACCAAGTATTCCCGAAGTTAAAAACGAGATTCCAATTAAAGAAATTGCTTCTGAAAAGAAAGTTGGAAAAGTGATTAAATTTAATAAATCAGCCTACGAAAAGAAGATGGCTTTGCAAAAGCAAAAAGAAGACGCAAAATTATCCAATGACGAAAATGAATCTACCGAAACACATGAGGTTAATTCAGATACGGAAACAGTTGAAACTAGTGAAAATACTGAAAATATTGAAGTTAGTGTTCCTGCAAAAAAATTAAATCCAAATCAATTAAATAAGCCAAACCAAAATCCAAATCAAAACCCTAACGTCAATCCAAATCAAAATGGGAATGGAAATGGAAACGGAAATGTAAACCCCAATTTCAAAAACAAGAAAAACAATTTTAGAGATTCTGATTTTGAATTTGATGGAATCATCGAAAGTGAAGGTGTACTTGAAATGATGCCTGATGGTTATGGTTTTCTTCGTTCTTCGGATTATAATTATTTGGCTTCGCCAGATGATATTTATTTATCAACTTCTCAAATTAGATTGTTCGGACTTAAAACCGGAGATACTGTAAAAGGTGTGGTTCGTCCTCCAAAAGAAGGCGAGAAATTCTTCCCATTAGTTCGCGTTTTGAAAATCAACGGACACGATCCGCAAGTTGTTCGCGACCGAGTTTCATTCGAACATTTGACACCTGTTTTTCCATCCGAAAAATTCAAATTGGCCGAAAGACAAAGCACCATTTCTACTCGAATTATCGATTTGTTTTCGCCAATAGGAAAAGGACAACGTGGAATGATTGTGGCGCAACCCAAAACAGGTAAAACGATGTTATTGAAAGACATTGCAAATGCCATTGCCGCCAATCATCCAGAAGCATACTTAATCGTTTTATTGATTGACGAACGTCCCGAAGAAGTTACCGATATGATTCGAAGTGTTCGTGGCGAAGTAATTGCTTCGACTTTCGATAGAGAACCGCAAGAGCACGTTAAAATTGCCAATATTGTACTCGAAAAAGCAAAACGTTTGGTAGAATGTGGTCACGATGTAGTGATTTTGTTGGATTCGATTACACGTTTAGCAAGAGCTTACAATACAGTGCAACCAGCTTCTGGTAAAGTATTGAGTGGTGGTGTGGATGCCAATGCTTTGCAAAAACCAAAACGATTTTTTGGAGCAGCCAGAAATGTTGAGAATGGTGGTTCATTGAGTATTATTGCCACAGCATTGACCGAAACGGGTTCAAAAATGGATGAAGTTATTTTTGAAGAATTCAAAGGAACTGGAAATATGGAATTGCAATTGGATCGTAAAATTGCCAACAAACGTATTTTCCCAGCTATTGATTTAACTTCTTCAAGCACGAGACGTGATGACTTGTTATTAGACCCAAAAACATTGCAAAGAATGTGGATTATGAGAAAATATCTTTCGGATATGAATCCTGTAGAAGCAATGGACTTTATTAACGATCGTTTCAAGAAAACGAAGAATAACGAAGAGTTTTTAATTTCGATGAACGATTAAAAAAGACAAAAGAATAAAGAATACATAGAAAAAAGACAATAAAAAACTCCGATAGAATTTTAATTCTATCGGAGTTTTTATTAATCTAGCTTTTGAAGTTAGTTTACTATGATTGCTTTGGTCGTCGACTGATTGTCAGATGTCATTTTCAACAAGTAAAATCCTTGTGGCAAATTCTCCAAAGTATAGGTTTGATTTTCTAAACTAGGCTTTTTGATCACTTGCATCAACTGACCGTCGATATTGATTAATTCAATTTCATCCAAAACAATGTCAGTTTGTATTTTTATTTTGTGACTGTTTGTTGGATTAGGATAGATGGAGATATTGGCAAATTTATCAATATGTTCTGTAGACAATATGATACTTGGCCATCGATTTTGAGCTACAGCTCCACCCCAAATAAGTGTTGCTAAATAAGGATTGTCTATAAAAGGATTTCTATTTCCTTGAGCATAAGTATTGGCAATATTTCCGTGATAGGTGTTTCTGGCGTCTTCAAATGCTGAAACTGGGTCTTCTGCGTTCCATTGGAGAAATAAATTTACCACATTGCTGTCTGAAGCTGGTGAAGTTCCAGTTCCAACATTTATTGGCAAACATTGAGTTCCATAGCGCAAATACATATACATCATCATTCGAGCCACATCGCCTTTCCATTCGTCTCCGGGATACCAACCACCAGCCACATTTCCAGAGTTTCCACTTCCTGTTGCGTAAGTCGAATTTCCGCGAATACCATTCCATTGCACATCGGCAGGACGAAGATGGTGAGCATCTTCACCAGCATCACTACTAGAATTATTGGCAGTTCCTCCATCAATTAAAGTAGGTGTTCCTAATGATTTTGCATAAGTGTGTTCGCGATTCCAATTACCATTATTGCCTCCATTTGCATATTTATCTCTTGATCTGTCATTGGTAATACTATTATCAGAACCGTTTTCCCATCCATAAATCAATAAAACATTATTAGAATTATTAGGGTCCAAATCTGTCATTCTTGATGCTTCCCAAATACCAGGAGTGTACGATAAAAGATTGGTATGAGTGACGGTAATTTTTGTTGCCAAAGCATTTTTTAATGCAGTTCCTGTTAAAGTCCAATTGGAACCATCATAATAAGGAGATGCGGGTGCTCCAGCCTGAGCTACTAATAGACTTATCGAAAGTAGCGCAAGGATTGAGTAGATTTTCTTCATATTTATATTGCTTCGTTTTTTCTTTCTAATAAAGCCATATAAAATCCATCAAATCCTGATTCTGACGCTAATATTTTGCGATCTTTTATGAAGTCAAATTGTTTTCCAATGTCTGTAGTTAGGAATTTTTTAACTTGTTCTTGATTTTCGGAAGGCAAAATGGAGCACGTGGCGTAAACCAATTTTCCACCCGGTTTTACAATTTTGGAATAATTTTCTAAAACTTCTGCTTGAACTTTCCTAATGTTATCAATAAATTCGGGCTGCAATTTCCATTTGGCATCCGGGTTTCTTTTCAAAACTCCCAAACCGCTACAAGGTGCGTCAATCAAAACTCTATCGGCTTTTTCGTGAAGTTTTTTGATGACTTTGGTCGATTCGATAATGCGATATTCGATATTGAAGGCGCCGTCTCTTTTGGCTCTTAATTTTAATTGCTTCAATTTACTTTCGTATAAATCCATAGCAATCAATTGTCCTTTGTTTTCCATCAAAGCGGCAATATGCAAGGTTTTTCCTCCAGCTCCCGCACAAGTATCTACCACTCGCATTCCAGGTTTTACGTCGAGGAAAGCAGCAACGAGTTGAGAATTGGCATCTTGAACTTCAAAAAAACCTTGTTTGAAAGCATCGGTCAAGAAAACATTGGCTCTTTCTTTTAAAACCAAAGCATCAGGTTGATCCTTGAGATAATCGGTTTCAATGTTCAAGTCCATTAAAATGGCTCTCAATTGTTCTTTTGTAGTTTTTAAAGTATTGGTTCTAAGAATCACTTTGGCTGGTTGGTTTTGAGCTGCTATTTCTGTTGCCCAAACTTTCTCGCCTAATTCTTTTACGCCTAATTCATCCATCCAATCGGGAATAGATTCTTTCAGCGTTCTAATTTTTGAAAGTTCATCAAAACGACCTTTTATTTTTCTTTCAGGAGTTCCTTCCAATTGACGCCAATCGGGGATAGGATAGCCTCTTAAAACTGCCCAAACTGAGAACATTCTCCAAAGATTGTCCCTGTCGAAAGGCTCTTTCACTTCGGCAATTTCGGCATATAATCTTTTCCAACGTACAATTTCGTAAATGGTTTCGGCTACGAATTTTCGATCTGAGCTTCCCCAGCGTTTGTCTTTTTTTAAGGATCTTGCTACCACTTTGTCGGCATATTCACCTTCATTGAAGATGGCGTTAAGAGCGTCGATAGTCGTATAAACTAAATTTCTGTGTAATCTCATTTTAAATAATTGAGGTGCAAAGGTACTATTTTAGATTGAAGATTTTAGATTTCAGATTTGGTTTAATAGAGAGTTGTGTTGAAATTGATTTTATATTTAGTTTAATCAAAAGTATTTTACACAAAAAAACACTGTTTTAGGACAGTGTTTTCTAGTTTTTACAAGTAAATTTTTTAATGAACTCTGGTTAAACCAATGTTTTCTGGTGCATGAAGTACCATTGGGAATTTTTCAACTTTCACAGAACCGCTATCTAAACCAAAGGCGCTTTCTTCGGAAAGACTTAATTTTTTGATAAAGAAGTAAGAATTCATGATTATTTTTTCGAAGAAAGTCAAATCACTATCATTGGATAAATATTTTTCGGATAAGACAAATTTGAAATCACCTATAATATTGTTTTTATTTAAGGATTCGTATCGACTGGTTACATCCACTTCTCCTTTTTTAACCATATCTGTGATTACTTCTTTAAACATCAGATTTATTTTTGTCGGTTCTCTAAAGCCAAGATTAAAATCGACTCTGAACAAAGTATCTTCAGCAATTTCAGAAACTTTATATTCCGTTTTATAAGGTACGTTCAAAATGTTTACATGCACAAACCAATAGATATCGGCGCGTTTTGGTCTTTTTCTTAAAATAGAGTACATTACTTTTTCCTCAATTTCATCAGTTCGACCTGCATTTGTCATGTAAATTAGGTGAGTGGCATATTTTGGTATCGATAAATCATCACTTAGTTCTAATAAAACTTTTTTGTAATCCTCTATTTTTACAATTTTAGTGTAACTCTTATTAATTTTCTTGGCGAAATACCAAATGGTCATTATCGAAATAAGAACCGATGCAATCATTAATGTTACATAACCACCTTCGGCAAATTTTGTAATATTTGCAATAAGAAAACCAAATTCAATGGTTAGATAGATTGTGATTATAGGAACCATAAAATATACTTTTACTCTTTTTAAAATCATGTAAAAATTGAGTAAAACGGTAGTCATAATCATGCATAGGATAATGGCTAATCCATACGCATGTTCCATATTGCTTGATTTCTCGAAGTGTAATACAACGCCGACACATCCAAAAAATAACAACCAGTTTATGGATGGAATGTACAATTGTCCCTTTAATTCCGATGGATATTTAATTTTTACTTTTGGCCAAAAATTCAATCGCATGGCTTCATTTATCAATGTAAACGAACCGCTGATAAGGGCTTGTGAAGCGATTACCGCTGCAAGAGTGGCCACTACGATTCCAATTGGCTGAAACCAATCGGCCATTATTAAATAGAATGGGTTTCCATTTTCACCTCCTAAACCAACCAATGTTTGTCCTTCGTGGTGGATTAAATAGGCTCCTTGACCAAAATAGTTAAGGACTAAAGTAGTCTTTACAAAAATCCAACTGATCCGGATATTTTTTCGACCGCAATGCCCCATATCCGAATATAAAGCTTCAGCTCCAGTAGTACAAAGAAAAACGAAACCCAACACATAAAAGCCTTCGGGATGAATACTTAACAAATGATAGGCATAATAAGGATTTAATGCCTTTAAAACTTCAACATGTTTTGCAATTTGGATCAGACCTAAAACTCCAAGCATTCCAAACCAAAGTAGCATCATAGGAGCAAAAAATCGCCCAACTAATTTAGAACCAAATTGCTGAATGGTAAACAATACAAATAAAATTCCAATAACAATGGGAACGGTATTTATCGACGGATAAAAAGTTTTAATTCCTTCAACAGCGGATGAAACAGAAATGGGTGGAGTAATGATTCCGTCAGCAAGCAAGGCACTTCCTCCTATGATTGCCGGTACTATAAGCCATTGAATTTTAGTCTTTTTTACTAAGGCATATAAAGCAAAAATTCCTCCTTCACCATGATTGTCAGCACTTAAGGTGATCAGAACATATTTTATAGTGGTTTGTAAGGTAAGCGTCCAAAAAACCGCTGAAATTCCCCCTAATACTATATCTGCATTTATAATGTGCGAGCCAATAATGGCTTTCATTACATATAATGGCGAGGTTCCGATGTCCCCGTAAATAATTCCTAATGAAATTAGTAGACCTCCAATGGTTAACTTACTATGTAAATCTTTATGCGAAAAACTCATGTATATTTATCTAAAAAACTTGACAAATCTACTGTTTTTAAATATATTATTTATTATTATTAAAAAAATAAAAAAAACACAATCTATTGGATCGTGTTTTTTTTTCAAAATTTGTCAATTACATTCTTCTATTATTTCTCGAAGAATTGTTGTTGTCTCGACCGGATGAATTTCCAGATTGAGTATTTCCTCTTGATGGTTCATTTCTTTGTGGCGCTGTTGCTCTTGGAGATTCGGCTCTATTTTGAGAATAATCTCTTTGTGGCGCTGTT
>JAAFGY010000069.1 GCA_010365135.1 Flavobacterium sp. | reverse complement strand
AAAAATTTATCTAATTTTACCATCAGAAATCTTCACAAAAATAACTGTTCAGTTTACCCCGGAATGGGGTGTACAGTTTCGCCGGAATAAGCAGGCTCCTGCCTGACCATAGTTATCACAAAGTATGAGCGTTTGTTGGCTTGCTGGCAACGTTGCATAAATGGAGTCTGTTTTATGTGCCAATTCTTTCCAACCAAGCATATCGGCATAATCTTGTGGCAATGCATGATCTTTGCCATCTTCCCAACGAAGTAAACCATACTTTTTATAAATTTCGGAATGATTTAGAATATAGTTTGGACTTTTATTGGGAAACATAATTTTGGATATGGGTATGAAAAACAAAATTGGTATTAAAACCATAATAGGCTGTAAATATTTCTTCCAACCAGATTTTACAAGGGTTTCCAAATAAACGGCACCAAAGGCAATATAAATAGGATACAAACCCATTGCATAATAGCTTTTTGCTTTTAAATAGGTAAAAACAGCTAAAGTAAAAACCAATGCATAAAAGAAAAGTCTATATTTTTTGAAGGAAGGATAAAAAAGCAAGGCGTAAACGGCTGCAACAAGTACAAAAAATGATCCTATAAAGAAGAATAACTGATCTTTAAGAAAATCCCAGCGGTTTACATTTACCAACTGCGTTTTTGCTAATACTTGCATGTGATGGTAAACGGGAAAGTTATTGTTATACTGCCATATTAGGTTTGGCAAAATGAGGAGCAAGAATAAAACTAGAGAAAAATAGAAATTTTTATCCTTAAAAATGGATCGCTTTGTTAACAAAAGAGCAGGAAATAGGCCAACTATTAAAAAGAGAATATTATACTTATTCAGAAAACCAAAAGCTAAAATGATCATTCCTATATAAAACCATTTTGGATTTTCGGTGTTAGCATATTTAATTAAAATATAACAAAAGCTGGTCCAGCAAAGCACATCCAGTGAATTGGGCTGATACAAACCGTTTAATCGTAAAAGTGCTGAAAACAAGACGGATGTTGCCCCTAAAAGTAAGGCAAAACTATTTCCCTTTAACTCTTCGATGGCTTTCCAAACAACAACTAAGGTCAATGCTCCAAATAAAGCTGGGAAAAAACGGATCCAAAATAAAGAATTGCCCAACAAGAGAATGATACTAGAAATCCAAGAAGTGACTGGAGGAACAGATATATAACCCCAAGCTAAATGGTTTGCCTGATCCAAATGTAAAAATTCGTCTCTTTGCAGTTCGTATTCTGGGCTTATTAAAAAATACTGTAATACAAACTTTGCAATTATAAATCCTAGCAAGAGCAATGTCTTTTTTGTCATTGAATGGAATTTCTATAAGTATTTATATCTCGTTTCTTTCCTTCAAATATATACAATTTATTTATATTTATACGTTTTTGCTTATTAAAGCTAAAGTCACCGGACTGCTTTAATTGAGTGTAGCAAACTGGAATTTAAACATTTATAAAACTGTTTTTTCCTAAAATTATCGTTCTGCTGTGTACGCCTTTATTTAAAAGATTTTCAAACAAATAGGGATCTAAAGTCTTGTCCGAAGTTTAGAATTTTTCAGGATTATCATATTCAACTGCTGTAATATTAAATTTGGCATAACTGAAATCGCCTTGCTTTAATCGCCATAATACGTCAAAGCTTGTTGGTATAAGAACAGCATTCCACTCCTTATAGTTGGTTGCTTTTATAACCCAAGTTTCCAAACGGTCTTCACCCATAAATCTTTTGGTTTCCATCTCGGTTATTTCACCAATTTCATTAAATGTTATTTTAAAAAATAAGGAAAGTCCAAGATAATCAAAAGTAAGTTTTGCTGAATTGGAGTCAATTGCTGACCACTGTAGTCTTTCGCTGGGTAAAAAATTCGTAGGATATAAAACACTCTCTCCAAGCCAGCGAAGTAATTCCCCTTGATTATAATGTTCTCCTTTCGCATCGACAACATTATACATTGAAAAAAGGGTAACGATTAGTCGCCCTTTATCTGAAATATACATATCTCGGGCAACAAACATCGAGGTGGTACCTTTCCAAATAAAACCGGGTTTTTGGGTGGCAGCATATTGTTCCCCAATAATGTTTATCCAGCTTTTTTCAAACCCTGTTTTAAATTGTCCATCGTGTTTAATTCTAGCATAACTGATGTAGGCTTGCCCTTCCTTTAAAATGTGTTTGAAATACCGTTGAACAGGTTCAGGTAAATCAATAAGCTGGTTTACGTTAAATGTTTGGTCAGAAATACGATTGGATTGCGCAAAAAGGGCTTTAACGGCTCTACTAAATCTTACAGATAAATTTATTTTGCCTGCAATAAATAGGATCAAAATAAACCCTAATACGAAGAATGAAATTGTCATACTTTTTTGTTTCTTGGAATATTCAGAAAGTATCTCTGAATTATCTCAATTTAAAGTCGCGTCTGTTTTAAATCGCGTTGTTTTTGGGAATTAATTAAATCACTTTGGCATCGCGGCTATAATTCTTTCCGCAGTAATTGGCATTTGGTTCACTCTAGCGCCGCAAGCATCGAAAACAGCATTAGCAATAGCACCACCCACACAAATAATTGCGGGTTCGCCACCACCTTCAGGTTTAGCATCCATTTTATCTATGAAAACACAGGTTATAGATGGGGTTTTAGAAAAACGAGTAATTTCATAATTATCAAAACCAGTCGTTTTTAAAGCGCCTCCATCAAATTCAATATCTTCATAAAGTGCATAGCCCAATCCCATAGTAATTCCACCTTCAGTTTGAATGGTGGCACCATGCGGATTCACAACTTGTCCCATATCTTGAGCACAAACCACCCGAATGGGCTGTACAATACCGTTTAATTTGTCAACATAAACCTCTGCGATTAAAGCAACGCTTGTACCGGCATCTTCTCCAAGAGCAATCCCGTAGCCATGCCCTTCTTTTTTTGGTTTTTCCCATCCAAAAGTTTTGGCAGCCAATTGTAAAGTAGCCAACATCTTTCCCTCTTTTAAATTATTTAATCGGAATTGCAAAGGGTCAATACCTAGTTTATAAGCTGTTACATCGATGTGAGATTCACGGGCAAAAGTAGTCGAATTATTTCCTGGTGCTCGCCAAGCGCCAACATCAAAAGGATGAACACTTTCGTCATCAAACATTCGAGTGTGATTATTTTCCACATTATAAAAGAGTTCGGTTCCTCTGGTTCCAGCACAATAAATATCAAAATTCCACAATTTTAATTTCCCATTGCGATCCACTCCCGAACTGACTTTCATCAAAGCAGCAGGCCGGAATCCTACAAACATAAATTCTTCACGTCTGGACCAAATCAATTGAACAGGTTTGCCGCACATCTTAGCTATTGTAGCCGCTTCTACTGCCTGGTTATCACTAATTTTTCCGCCAAAACCGCCTCCTAAAAGGATCTGTTTCAAATGCACTTTTTCCAAAGGCATATTTAAGGTTTTTGCTATTCGTTTACGAGTGCCAAAAGGAGATTGAGAGGAAGCCCACATCGTGAGTTTATCACCCTCAAAAAAGCAGGTAGCACAATGGGTTTCGATAGAAGCGTGGGCTTTATAGCCATCGAGATAATCACTTTCGATAACGGTTTCTGAAAGCGTCTTGCCAGTGGCTAAGTTGCCTCCTTCTTGATGAACCCTAAAATCTTTAATAGTATTTTCTAAATATTTAAAGATGGTATCTTGATTTACTTTTAGTTCAGGAGAGTCCCACGTTACTTTTACTTTCTGAGCGGCGGCATAAGCAATTTCAGAATTAGGGTGAACAACAGCAACCAAATTGCCGTCCTCAATCAATTTTGCTCCTTCAAACTCAACTAATTTAGAAGCATCAACACTGCGTTTTTTAGAACCAAAAACAGTAGGCCTAACGATGCTCGCATAAACCATTCCGGGTAACTTTATATCTCCTGAGTACTTCGCTTTTCCGGTAACTTTTGCCTCAGCATCCAAACGGATAATGGGGGTTCCAATGATTTTAAAATCCTTGGCTTTTTTGATTGCCGGTTTGTCTTTTAGGGTTTGAATAATCTTTTGGCCTTTGGTCAGCTCCGCATAGGATATTTTTCTCGAAATGTCATTTTTAACATACACAATTCCTTCTTTAACCTCAAGCAATTCTGGAGCTACTTTCAACTGTTCCGCAGCAAGACCTATTAAAATGATTCGGGCTTCTGCCGCAGCAGCACGAAGAACTGGATCTGCAAAGCGAGTCGTCATTGACCCCCAAGTGCCATCGTCATAAGGACATAACTCTGTATCGCCCATAATCATATCAATCGAAAAAATAGAAACCTCTAATTCTTCGGCCACTACTTGCGCTAAGGAAGTGCCAACACCTTGTCCCATTTCAATTTTTCCGGTATAACAATCGACTCTACCATCTTCTTTAACTCTCAAATAGGCATTGAAATTCAACATAGCGACCTCAGGATTTTGTGCCCAACTGTCTAGTATGGATAATTTTCCCATACTAAAAGCCACAATAATTCCGCCCCCTAATTTTTTCAGAAAGCTACGTCTACTATTGAGTAGAGCGAGCGCCATATCGCTGCTAATTACTTCGTTTGTTATGGTTGGTTTCATACTTTTGTTTTTTGATTCATTTCCTTGGCTGCAGTTTCAATAGCATCCACAATGCGATTGTAAGAACCACATCGACATAAATTTTCTTCCATACCGTTTATAATTTCGGTCCGACTGGGTTTTGGATTTCGCAACAACAAGCCGTAGGCATTCATAATCATGCCGGGCGTACAAAATCCGCATTGCATGGAATCATGATTTACAAATGCTTTTTGAATAGGGTGTAGCGTCCCATTCGAACTCAGACCTTCAATAGAAATAATGTTTTTTCCAGCCACATCTTCTATGGCAACCATACAAGATCGCACCGCTTTTTTATCAATCAAAACAGTGCAAGCGCCACATTCGCCCAATCCGCATCCAAATTTAGTTCCTGTTTTATCCAGATATTCTCTAAGCACAGTCAAAAGGGATTCAGAACCATTGACATTTACAGTGACTGATTCTTGGTTCAGCTTAAAACTTATTTTTTGCTTCATTTTTTATATTTTTAATACCATCGCATTCGTTAGTATGAAAGTCAACTTGAGTTAAGTTAAAACCTAAATTCAAAGTTAATAAAATTAAGATTCAATCTGAAATTTTTGACAAAAAATCCAAATAATACACTTGAAAATTTCAGTAAAGTTAGTTACATTTGGATTGGAATGTTCAAGGTATTTTGGAAACAAAATAGAAAAACAATTTCATCAATATATTAATTAACAAGAATGACATTCGAGTTCAAAAACTGCATCAATAGCTTTAAAAAGGCCAATAGAAAAGGCTTAAAAACAGTGATGGCCACATTGGTAGCGTTAGAAGGCTCTTCCTATCGAAAGCCAGGAGTGCGAATGCTATTATTAGAGGACGGAACCATGACGGGTGCGTTAAGCGGAGGCTGTGTCGAAAAAGAAATTCTGAGGCAATCCGAATCCGTTTTCCAAACCAATCAACCCAAAATGATGACTTATGACGGCCGCTATCGATTAGGCTGTGAAGGAACATTGTATATTTTAATCGAGACTTTCTATCCAGACGATGCTTTGATGCTAGAATTTGAAAAATCACTCGAAAAACGAAAAGCATTTCAAATAAAAACGATCTATTCAAAACAAGTAGGAATCAATGCCAATTGGGGCTCCACGATAACATTCGATACCGAACATTGGTATGGTTTTTCCCAAAATTCAAATAAGGAAGCAAAGGAAAGTAGCGCTTCACTAATTTTCGAACAGCAACTAGAACCTTGTTTCAGATTGATTATTGTAGGTGCCGAACACGATGCAGTCCAATTGTGTTTGATGGCATCCGTATTAGGATGGGAAGCAGTAATAGCAGCCCCAGCCGCAAGTTCAATAACGCTTTTAGATTTTCCCGGCGTTCACCAACTTCTCAAAGTTGATCCTAACGAACTACAATTAAATAAAGTAAATCAGCAGACCGCTATCGTTTTGATGACACACAGTTACGCCAAAGATTTGCAGTACTTATTAGCCATAAAAGAGACCCATGCGGCATACATCGGTTTAGTGGGAGCAATGAAAAGAGGACAAAAACTAATCAATGATTTGGTAGAGCACTATCCTGAAGTAGAAGAGGGTTTTCTTGAAAAAATCCACGGCCCAGCAGGACTCAACATTGGAGCCGAAACACCTCAAGAAATAGCATTATCGATTTGTTCCGAAATTTTAGCGGTAACCAGACAACAAAAACCAGATTATTTGAAGAATAAAAAAGCTTCAAAATCATAATGAATTCATCTTCCATCTTCTATGTCGAACTGACCAGAGCATACAACTTCTAATTTCTAACTTCCAATGAGTGAAAGCTTGAAAATCGCAATCTTAATTCTTGCAGCAGGCGAATCAAAACGCATGAAAGGCATAAAGCAGTTATTACCTTGGAAAAATACTACCCTTTTAGGAAACACAATTGAGCAAGCAATCCAATCTAAAGTTAATGATATTTTTGTGGTTTTAGGAGCCAATGCCAACCAAATAGCGCCAGCTATCACACACTACAAAGTTCAAATTATTGAAAACAAAAATTGGAAAAACGGATTAGGTAATTCCATCGCTCGTGGAGTAAATTTTTTAAATAAAAACCAACAAAAGTACGACGCCATCCTTATAATTTTGGCCGATCAACCCTTAATTAACGCTTCTCACTACAATTTGTTAATTGATAAATATTCCCAAAAGAAAGCTAAGATAATCGCTTCGGAAACAAACAATAGTCCATGCGTTCCAGCTATTTTCGACGCAGTATATTTTGAGAAACTCGTACAACTAAACCACGACAAAGGCGCAAAAGAGATACTAATTGCTGACCAAAAAGAGGTTTATATGTTGCATTCTAATGTCAATTTGTTGGACGTAGATACACAAAGTGCTTATGAAAAAATATACGATAGTTTTGGAAAAGGTTGAACACTTCTTGAGATTGAACCCGCAATCAAAATCTTACTTTTAAGCCTCATATCAATTCGATAATTTTACTTTTGCCGAAACATTTTAAACAAAAAATGGAGTTTCAAAACTCCATTTTTATTGTTCCTCGTATTAGTAAACTCGGTAATTATATAAATTTTTCTTCGTTTTTATTACCATCTAATACATAAGCCATATTTTTTATTAAATTATCGTGTTTCTTTACAAATGGATTGGTTTCGTCCCAAACATAACCCGCAAGAACAGCGCAGATTTTCCTTTTGACATCAGGATCTTCCGGTTGATGAAAAAACAGCGTTTGAAGATTTCCGGTGTACCATTCCATTACATAAGTGGTAAATACAGCAATGCCTCGCTTCATATAACCCGCGTATTCAACTTCCCAATCTACAGCAATTCCTTGGGATTCTTTTAAATATAATTTAGCAGCAAGCATACCTGATTCAGTTGCGAAGGCAACTCCCGAAGAAAAAACAGGATCCAAAAATTCTGAACTGTTGCCTGTCAAAGCAAAACCGTCACCATACATTTTTTTGACTGAACGAGAGTAATTTTCTAATTTTACGGGTTCGAACAAGAATTCGACTCCTGCAAAACGTTGAATGTAAAAGTCAGATAATTTGATGGCATTTTGCAACGCTTCGGTATTGTTTTTGTTTTCAGAAAGTGAATTGATAAAATCAGTTGGACCAACAATACCCAGACTTGTATTCCCATTCGAAAAAGGAATTACCCACAACCAAACTTGGGTATCCAAAATATCAAAAGAAATTTGCGTACCTTCTTCACCTTCAGGACGATTAGCGTCTTTAACGTGTGTGAAAATTGAAGAATGTGGATCTAATTTTGAAGGCGTATCCAAATCTAAAAGTCGTGGCAAAACTCTGCCATAACCACTAGAATCAATGATGAATTTAGCGTGAATTTCTTTAAGATTTCCGATTCTATCTTTGACAACAGTTATGGAATTGTTCCCTTCGAATGAAACTGAGATTACTTCGGATTCAAATTCTAAATCAATTCCTTTTCGGATTATTTCCTGTGCCATTGTGTTGTCGAAATCGGCTCTTGGAACTTGCCAAGTCCAATCCCAACCTGCTCCAAATTTTTTACTGAAATCGAAAATGCAAATTTCTTCCCCACGAATAAAACGCGCTCCCAATTTCTTTTCGAAATTCATGGCGTCCAAACATTCAAATAATTCCGCTTCGGCAAAATGATCCATAACTCTAGGAATCAGGCTTTCGCCAACAACGAGTCTGGGGAATTTTGTTTTTTCAACAACTTTTATTTTCACACCGTTTTTATGTAAATAGGAGGCGGAAACACACCCAGATGGGCCAGCACCTATTATTAACACATCGACGTATTCTTGTAACATGATTTTAATTTTAAATTATTTTTTCTTGCATTTAATAAGCGTGTGGCTCATTCCTATCATTTCGTGAAGTTCATCTACAACAAAACCTGTATTTTCAATAACACTCAAAATATC
The DNA here is from genome assembly GCA_010365135.1 of Flavobacterium sp. Taxonomy (GTDB): domain Bacteria; phylum Bacteroidota; class Bacteroidia; order Flavobacteriales; family Flavobacteriaceae; genus Flavobacterium. The sequence goes on along the minus strand of JAAFGY010000069.1, from coordinate 8,721 downwards.
TTGTGAATGATACATTTGACTATTTCCATTGGCAACAGTCGTAAAATATAAGGATGTTGCGTGTAAACTGTATGTCGAAGCTTGAAATTTTTGTAAATCCCAAAAGGTTTCCAAAATATAAAAACTCGCATCTACATTCATTGATTCATAAGCTCTTTTGAAAAGACCTGAAATTTCCTCTAATGAAAAACAATCTATAAATTGACTCATCCAAATGATGTCAAAACCCTTTGGAAAAGGAATAGTTTTGTCTAATAAATTGATTTCTATTGCTGAAATTCTATCTTCAAATCCAGCTTTGGCAATATTTTTTCGAGCAACATTTACTTGTCCAGGCAAATCTAATATCGTGATTTTTACATTGGGGTCATATGCTGCGCATTGCATTGAAAATTTACCCGTATTACCACCAACATCCAAGAAGGATTTTGGGTGATCCTTAAATAAAATGGGCATTACTTCAGGGAACGTGTAGTCGGAATAATAATGGTCAAAATCGAACCAGCTTTTCTTGCTTTTTCCCGGCAATTCTGATAAACCTACATATACAGTATCCCAGTCGCCCAGCTCTTTCAATCCTTCGGGTTTTCCATTTACTATCGATTTTTCAAGATGATTCATAGCCATATAATTCACATCTTGGGTAAAATCCATATTGATATTGGTCATTTTGTCTCTCAATATAAAATAGCCCGTTTTAGTAAGGAGGAACTCATTATTTTTTAGATAAACCAGTTCTAAACTTAGTCCTGCCTCCAGCAGTACTTTTACTCCGTAAATAGACAGATTTAATGCGGATGCAATCGTTTTAACCGTTGCTTTATTATTGCGAAAAAGGTATTCTAAGATGCCCAGATTTCTTAAAGATTTCGCTGCTTGAAACATAATGGGCGCAAAAGCAATTTTTTGTGCGTCTAAATTTGCTTGAATAACATTTTTTTTATCAGAACCAAAATCCTTCATTTATTAGTAATTAATTTGTAAGTAGCTGAATACTTGTAGGTTTCGAAAGCAATGGCATAGTTACAAAAAATGAGTTTTGATGTTCTTTTCTAAGCTATATTACGCTACATTTGTTCACTTCAAATTAACCACAATAAATTCTAAATAAAAATTAATTTTTAAGTTATTTAGATAAAATTAATACGCAAGTTGAATGAGTACAATAAAAGAATATTTAAGCTTAAAAGAGTTTGAGTCAATAATCTTCGAAAATAATAAAATAGCTATAAGCGAAGTCGTTTTAAATCGGGTAAATGAAAGTTTTAATTTTTTAAAAGATTTCTCGCAGAACAAAGTAATTTATGGCGTAAATACTGGTTTTGGTCCAATGGCACAATATCGTATTAAAGACGAAGACAGGCTCCAACTGCAATACAATTTAATTCGAAGTCATTCTTCTGGAACCGGAAAACCTCTAAACGCAATCTGTGTAAAAGCCGCTATTTTGGCAAGGTTAAATACACTTTCTTTAGGAAATTCTGGTGTACACCCATCAGTAATTCATTTGATGAAGGAGTTGATCAATAGAAACATCACCCCATTAATTTTCGAACACGGAGGCGTTGGAGCCAGTGGCGATTTAGTGCAATTGGCTCATCTTGCGTTGGTATTAATTGGTGAAGGAGAAGTTTTTTATAACGGCGAAAGAACACCAACGCAGGAAGTTTTCGAATTAGAAAATCTAAAACCTATTCAAGTCGAAATAAGAGAAGGTTTGGCATTGATAAACGGAACATCGGTTATGACCGGAATTGGTGTTGTGAATGTGCATTATGCCAATAAATTACTAGATTGGTCATTGAAATCCTCTTGTGCGATCAATGAAATTGTGCAAGCCTATGACGATCATTATTCGGAAGAATTGAACAACACCAAACGTCATAAAGGACAAAGAGAAATAGCTGCAAGAATGAGAGAAAACCTTTTCGACAGTACTTTAATCCGAAAAAGAGAAGACCATTTATACTCTGGCGAAAATACCGAAGATATATTCAAAGATAAAGTGCAAGAATATTATTCCTTGCGTTGTGTTCCCCAAATTTTAGGGCCTGTTCTTGAAACAATCAACAATGTATCTTCTATTCTTGAAGACGAGTTTAACTCGGCAAACGATAATCCTATAATCGATGTAAAAAACCAACATGTGTATCACGGCGGAAATTTTCACGGCGATTATATTTCATTGGAAATGGACAAACTTAAAATTGTAATCACCAAATTAACAATGCTTTCCGAGCGTCAATTGAATTTTTTATTGAATTCCAAAATTAACGAAATTCTGCCGCCATTTGTCAATTTGGGAACATTAGGGTTTAATTTCGGAATGCAAGGCGTACAGTTTACGGCAACTTCAACTACGGCCGAAAATCAAATGTTGTCCAACCCAATGTACGTTCACAGTATTCCAAATAACAATGACAATCAAGACATTGTAAGTATGGGAACAAATGCGGCCGTAATTACTGCAAAAGTGATAGAAAATGCCTTTGAAGTATTGGCAATCGAATTGATTACTATTGCTCAAGCCATAGATTATTTAGAACAGAAAGACAAGATTTCGTCTGTGACTAAAAAAATGTACGATGATATCCGTGCTATTATTCCAACATTCAAAGAAGATCAGGTAATGTATCCTTTTGTTCAGAAAGTGAAAGATTATTTGATAAATAATTAGTAGTTTAGTATGTTTTAAATCAGTAAGATTAAAAAAAAATAGTTTTAAATTGTTTGAAATCTGCACTCGTGACTAAGGACGAACTGCCGAGCAATCTAAAATCTGTAATCCTAAATCTAAAATTTTAATATGAAGTGTGCATTAGTAACAGGTGGTTCGAGAGGAATTGGCAGTGCAATTTGTCAAAAGTTAGCAATCGATACGGATTATCATATTCTGATTAACTATCAATCCAACAAAGTAGCTGCCGAAAAAACTTTGGAAGCGGTAATCAAAAATGGAGCAACGGCAGAGATTATTCAGTTCAATGTTGCTAATTTTGATGAAGTAAAAATAGCTTTAACACAATGGCAGGATGCAAATCCCGAAGCAATTGTTGCGGTGATTGTCAATAATGCCGGAATTGCAAAAGACGGACTATTTATGTGGATGACTGCGGACGATTGGTCAGGCGTGGTGAACACCAGTTTGAATGGCTTTTTTAATGTAACCAACTTTTTTATTCAAAAAATGTTGCGCAATAAATTTGGTCGAATTGTTAATATAGTTTCCGTTTCAGGAGTAAAAGGAACGGCTGGACAAACTAATTATTCTGCTGCAAAAGGAGGTGTTGTTGCCGCTACAAAAGCATTGGCACAAGAAATTGCAAAACGAAACATCACTGTAAATGCAATTGCTCCAGGTTTCATTAGAACGGAAATGACAAGCCAATTAGACGAAAAAGAATTAATAAAAATGATCCCCATAAATCGTTTTGGAGAAGCCGAAGAAGTTGCTGATTTAGTCAGCTTTTTAGTTTCAAAGAAAGCCAGTTATATCACTGGCGAAATTATTAATATTAATGGAGGAATTTATTCTTAATAATGGAATTTAATGGTAATGTAATATGAAGCACTTCCAGATGATATTAAAAAAGCCTTGCCTACACGGGAAGAATTTAAAAATGAATTAAAAAAAAATATATAACGAATAAAATTACTTTAACAATAATGAATAAAAGAGTTGTCATAACAGGAATGGGGATTTACTCATGTATTGGAACGTCATTAGATGAAGTAAAGGATTCACTATATCAAGGAAAATCAGGGATTGTTTTAGATCCTGAACGAAAAGAATTTGGTTTTCAATCTGCCTTAACAGGAGTAGTTCCAAAACCGGATTTAAAAAATTTATTGACCAGAAGACAAAGAATTAGCCTTGGCGAAGAGACAGAATATGCCTATATGGCAACAACTGAAGCCCTGAAAAATGCCAATATTGATGATGCTTTTTTCGATGAAAATGAGGTCGGAATTATGTACGGCAATGATAGTGTTTCGAAAGCAATTATTGAAGCTACGGATATCATTCGTGAGAAAAAAGACACTGCTTTAATAGGTTCTGGTGCTATTTTTAAATCGATGAATTCAACGGTAACGATGAATCTTTCCACGATTTTTAAATTAAGAGGAATCAATCTTACCATTAGTGCAGCTTGTGCCAGTGGTTCACATTCTATTGGATTGGCTTATTTTTTGATAAAAAACGGTTTCCAGGATATTATTATTTGTGGTGGAGCACAGGAAATCAACAAATATGCGATGAGCAGTTTTGATGGTTTAGGTGTTTTTTCTCCCAGAGAAAACGAGCCTACAAAGGCTTCCAGACCCTTTGATAGCAATCGTGATGGGTTAATCCCGAGTGGAGGAGGAGCAACTTTAATTTTGGAAAGCTACGAATCAGCCCTAAAACGAGGTGCAACTATTGTTGCCGAAGTAGTAGGTTATGGATTTTCATCCAATGGTGGACACATTTCGACTCCTAATGTCGAAGGACCATCAATTGCAATGCAAAGAGCATTAGATGAGGCCAATATAAAAGCAAGTGATATTGATTACATCAATGCACACGCCACCTCGACGCCTGTTGGCGACAGCAATGAAGCCAAAGCTATTTTTAAAGTTTTTGGCGAAAGTAATCCATACGTAAGCTCCACAAAATCTATGACTGGACACGAATGTTGGATGGCTGGCGCAAGCGAAGTCATTTACTCTATTTTGATGATGCAAAACGATTTTATTGCTCCAAACATTAATTTGGACAACCCAGATGAAGATGCAGCAAAATTAAATTTGGTTAAATCCACATTAAATAAAAAAATTGATATATTTTTGTCAAATTCTTTTGGATTTGGGGGTACAAATTCAGCATTAGTAGTTAAAAAGTTTAAAATAAGTAATGAATAAAGCAGCAATAATTGAAAAGATAAACGCATTCTTAATCGAAGAATTCGAAGTAGATGGAGATGATATCCAACCGGAAGCTAATTTAAAAGACACTTTAGGGCTAGATAGTTTAGATTATGTTGATTTAGTAGTTTCTATCGAATCTAATTTTGGCGTGAAATTAATTGAAATAGATTTCGTAGGAATTGATTCTTTTCAAAGCTTTTATGACCTAATTGAAACCAAACTCAAGCATAAAGCTTAACAAAATTGAATGCTAAATTTTTTGAACCGCTCCCGCAATATAGGGACTTCCGGGACTAAATCTAAAATCTGACATGAGTCAATGGGACGGAAAATCTAAAGGGACAGTTTTAGGATACAAAATATTTGTTTTTTTTATAAAAAAAGTTGGAATCCAATCAGCTTATTTTATCCTTTATTTTGTAGCCTCTTACTATTTTATTTTTCTCAAAAAAAGCAATCAGGCGATCTTTTATTACTTCAAAGAAAGATTGGGCTATTCTTATTTCAAGTCAAAAAGAATGATTTTCAGAAGTTATTATACTTTTGGACAAATTATTTTGGACAAGATTTCTATTGCTTCAGGATTGCGGAATATATTCACTTATGAATTTGATGGTGTAGAAATATTAAAAAAATTGTTGGAGGAGAAAAAAGGAGGAATTCTTATCAGTGCTCATATTGGCAATTTTGAAATAGCGGAATATTTTTTTGGAGAAATAGACATTGATTTTCAAATAAATCTTATTACCACTGACTTGGAGCATTCTGCAATAAAAAAATACCTTGAAACAATTACCCAAAAACCGCGCGTCAAATTTATTCTTATAAAAGAGGATATGTCCCACGTTTTTGAGATCAGCGCAGCTCTGGGAAGAAACGAATTGATTTGTTTCACTGGCGACCGATATTTTGAAGGAGTAAAATCGTTGCCTGGAAAACTACTGGGTCAAGAAGCCCAATTTCCTGCAGGACCCTTTCTTATTGCTTCTCGTTTGAAAGTTCCGGTTGTTTTTGTTTATGTTATGAAAGAACCCAATTTGCATTACCATCTTTACACCAGAGAAGCTCAAGTGAAACACCGAGATGAAAAAGGCTTGCTCAAAGCTTACACTGAAAGTGTCGAGTCGATGCTCAAAAAATATCCACTACAATGGTTTAATTATTTTGATTTTTGGGATCAATTAAAAAATCATAGTGAAAAATAAATTTTAATACTGCAAATGGAGTCATTTCTATTCATTTTGTATTGTAATGAAAATCGCAAAATAAATGGAAGAATTCGACACAATAATAATCGGTTCCGGCGTTGGTGGACTATCAACGGCAATTTGTTTGGCAAGAGCCGGGCAAAAAGTGCTGGTGTTAGAACAACATTATGTGCCTGGCGGCTGGGCTCACAGTTTTACCCTAAACAGTCAGCGATTTAGTCCGGGAGTGCATTATGTAGGGCTTATTGATGAAGGACAAGCTACAAACGAAATGTATCGCGGACTAGGAATTGCAAATGATATGGTGTTTTTTCGAATGAACAAAAATGCCTATGAACATTGTTTAATAAATGGCGAAAAATTTGACATTCCAGCTGGAGTTGAAAACTGGAGCAAAGCACTCACAACTCGTTTCCCAAAAGAGGCAAAAAACATTAAAGAATACTTGACTTTAATTGAAAAGGTTAGCCTCGAATTACAATTAATTACAAAACTGGATGGATTTTGGCAAAAAATTACCGTTCCATTCCGAACCAAACATTTTGGAAAATTCGCTTTATTTTCCCTAAAAAAAGTCATTGGCTGGCACATCAAAGATCCAGTATTGAAATCTGTTTTGAATATTCAATGCGGCGATCATGGGCTTTCGCCAAAACGAGCTTGTTTTCCAGTTCATTGTTCGGTGATGAGTCATTATTTTGAAGGCGGATTTTATCCTATGGGAGGCGGCGGTGGCATTGTTAAAGCAATGACTAATGGTGTCAAAAAACATGGTGGTGAAATAAGAGTGAAACAAGATGTTGCCAAAATTATAATCGAAAACAAAAAAGCGATTGGAATTCAACTCCATAATGGGCAGCGAATTTCAGCAAAAACGATTGTTTCTAATGCTGATCCATCCATCACATATTTAAACTTAATTGGCAAAGAATATTTGAGCAAAAGCTTGATTAAGAAATTAGAAAATACAAAATATTCGGTTACTTCTTTGATTTTATTTTTGACTTTAGATTTGGATGTGACCCAATTTGGGATTGATTCCGGCAATATCTGGATGATGAAAGACGAGAACGACGACGCCAATTTTGATGATTTAATGAATGGCAACATTAGTGACCGAGATTCTTTTCCTGCCGTTTTTATCAGTTGCACCACAACGAAGGATCCAGTAAGTTTCAACGGAAGATACCATAATTTTGAGGTAATAACTTACGTCAATTATGACAATTTACCGGAATTTAATGGGGTGGAGGATTATCATTCTCAAAACTATAAAATTTTTAAAGAAAAAGTCATTAATAAATTGATGAATAACATCGAAAAGAGTATTCCCGGTGCCAAACAAAATGTTGTTCAAGCCGAATTAGGAACTCCAAAAACAAATGAATTTTATATCAAATCGACCAAAGGAAATGTGTACGGAACCGAAAAAACATTAAATCAAGTGGGGCCATTTTCTTATAAAAATAAAACTGAAATTGCAAACTTATATCTTTGTGGAGCAAGCACTCTTTCGCACGGAGTTGCCGGAGCAACACAGTCAGGAATAGTTGCCGCAGCGGAAATCCTCAAGTGTAAACCCGATGATTTGTTGATAGAAGATGTCAATCAAAAAATTCGAATTTATGATGCCGAAGATGCATCCACTTGGCCAGAATGGATTCTTGCTAAAAGAGCTGATAAACTCCGAAATTTCAAAACAACAAAAATCGGTTAGTTGGAGTTCAATTATCAAAATATTCCTAAAACGCATCAATAAGACAAAAAAAATCATTAGGGTATTAAAACTCATGAAAAGAGTAATGGATATTTAAATATATGAAATTCAATAACTTAAAAATCTATCTTTTTTCTTTTTTATATAATTTTTTGATATCAAAATTTTAAACGAATTTACTAATTAGGATAAATTATTTTTTTTTTTTAGATTCGTATTAATAAATCCCCAAAAATGAAAAATGTTCTTGTTGTCTATTATTCTCAAAGCGGACAATTGGAATCCATAGCTCGAAACATTTCGAAACCTCTTCTGGATTCTGGTGAGATTAATGTTATATTTCATGAAATTCAGTTGGAAAAACCTTTTCATTTTCCCTGGAATTCTGATGCTTTTTTTGATGTATTTCCAGAATCTTTTTTGCAAATTCCATCCGCTTTAAAACCAATTCCTTCTGAAATTTTAAACATAAAATTTGATTTAATTCTATTGAATTATCAGGTTTGGTATTTGTCTCCTTCCATTCCTATAAACTCATTTTTAAAAAGTCAGGATTCCCAAATACTTTTAAATAATACACCGGTTGTTACTATTAGTGGATCCAGAAATATGTGGATTTTGGCTCAAGAAAAAGTGAAAAAATTATTAAAACAAAGCAATGCGCAACTCAAAGGTAATATCGCTTTGGTGGATCGAGCAGGAAATTTAATTAGTGTTGTGACCATATTTGACTGGATGCTTTCAGGAATTAAAAGAAGATATTTGGGAATTTTTCCATTACCAGGCGTTTCAGATAAAGACGTTGAAGAATCTACCAAATTTGGTAAGGTTATTGTATCTTGTTTAAAAGATAATAATTTAGACAATTTGCAATCTAAATTAGTAGAA
>JAAFGY010000068.1 GCA_010365135.1 Flavobacterium sp. | reverse complement strand
AAAACAGTAGCAATGATGATAACTTCTTTTTCCGCTTGGTATGAATTTAAAGATATCGTTAATTTAGCATATATAAATTAGACTAAAGCCAAATATATTTAATCTTATCGCTACAATTAATCCCATTGAACCAAAATTGAATGCGCCCTCTGTCTCCTGCAAATTGGAGCACATTTTTTTTTAATATGAGTAATAATCTTCTATATTTTTCATCTAATTGTTCTGATTCATATCCTTTTAAAAAAATAACTGATAATAAATAGTTGATATTTTTCGTATTTGTGTATTTGTCTGACAATTAAAAAATTAAATTATCATTTTAGAAAAATAAATAAAGGAAATATGACTTAAATCATATTTTTAAATGCGGTTAAAAGGTAAATTTGCTAGATAAACGACAAAATTTATTTTTTTGTTAATCCAAAACTTACTTTTATTTAAAATTCTTTTTATTGTGCAACTATTTTTACTCAAAAACAAAAATTTCCTATTGAATGTTTTTCCAATTTTATTTTTCCTTCTCTTTAGTTCTGTTAGTAATGCTCAGGTAGGAATCAATACTATTGCTCCAAATTCAACTTTAGAGGTGAATGGTTCTGTAAGCCAAAAAGTCACTGCAATAACTGCGACCACAACCTTAGATGCTACTTATAATACAATTGTGTGCAATAATACTTCAGCAATTACTGTAAATCTTCCTACCGTGGCTTCTTCGGCTTGTGATGGTCGTATTTATACCATTAAAAAAGGCATGAACAGTACAAATGATATTACTATTGATGGAAATAGTAGTGAAACTATTGACGGAGCAATAACTTTTGTTCTATCTGATGTTCAGGGAGCCATAACAATTGCAAGTGATGGAACAGAATGGAAAATAATTGGCAATCATTTGTCTCCTTACCCAATGGGTGAAGTGAGTTATTTTAGCACAGCTGGAACAACTGTAACCATAAGTTCGCAAACTACTGATGGTGGACTTACGAACATGGTTTCTTGTGGACCCGCGACGGCATTTTCTGGTATGCCTATGGATTTTGATAACGGCGGATCAAATAATGGGACTTTAAGATATATTGGACGAACTCCTAGACTCTGCCATATAGCGTGTACAATATCTGTGTCTCCAGCTACTGCAAACGATGAATTTATTTTTGGTGTGGCCAAAAACGGATCTGTATATGTTTCATCTAAAATAATTCAAAGAATGGGAGCTACAACTGACGCACAAAGCACCGCAATGCACGTTGTAATTCCACTTAATTATGGTGATTATTTAAATCTTTATGTGGGAAATATGATTGCGGGAAGAAATGTTTTGGTAAAATCGCTTAACCTTTTTGCACTAGGAATGTAGGAATATCAAATGCAGATTAATTTAAATCTAAAAGCTATGAATATTGGTATAACAATACAAAAAAATACTTTTTTGGCTATTTTCCCTTTTTACTTCTTCCTTTTGGTCAGTCTTGTTGCTACAGCTCAAACGGGTGTGGGAATAAATACATTAACTCCTAAATCGGATTTTGAAGTTAATGGTTCTTTTGCCAAAAAAATGACCATTGTAACGGCTAATACAACATTAAATGCCACTAATAGTATTGTTGTTTGTGATAATGCGGGAATAGCAATAACCCTAACACTTCCAGCAATTTCGGGTTGTGTTGGTCGTATTTATACTATCAAGAAAGGTACTAGTACAACAGATATTACAATAGATGCCAATGCTGCTGAAACTATTGATGGAGCAACAACGGTGGTTCTTTCAGATGTAAAAGTAGCAATTACTCTTATTAACGATGGAATGGAATGGAAAGCAATAGGTAATTATGACGCACCATTTCCTATGGGAGAAATCAGTTGTTTTAGTACAACGGGCACTACTATCGGAATCAGTTCAGCATCTAATGGTTCTACTAATATGGTCGTTTGCAGGCCCGCTACCACCTTGCTCAATAGAGGAGAATTTGATAATGGTGGTTCAAATAATGGAAGGTTGAGATACATTGGTAAAAACACCAAAATTTTTCATATTGCTTGTACAATTTCTGGAACGTTAGCTAATGGCACAAATAAAACAATGGTTTTTGGCATTGCACAAAATGACGCAATAAAAACATCTTCAAAAGTATTAAATAAAATTACGAATTCTAATGATGTGCAAAGTACCTCATTGCACGTTATGCTCACAATGGCGCCGAATGATTATTTGGATTTTTATGTTGGGAATATTTCCAGTTCCGATGACTTTTCTTTTAGAACATTTAATCTTGTCGCGATAGGAATGCCAGATTAAAATTATAATAAAAGTTTGTAAAAGTAGTACTGCATTTTTTCTTTTACTTGATTGTCCCAAAAAATAAAGGTTAGTAAATTGTACTTTTTGGCGATAAATTTAATACATAAAAAATCTTACTTTAGGAGTAAAAGATGCACTTTATCGATTATTATTGCACTTAACAGGTTGTTTTTATTTAAAAAGAGTACCTTTAATTTGGGTTTTCGATATGTGCGTAAATCAAATTATACAAAAAGAAAGATTTTTAGTGGAGTTTAAAGGAATCAGATTATGAAAAAAATACTAAAAAAAATGCTGGTGATTGTCATTGGATTTGTATTTCAGGGACAAGCAAATTCGCAAGATATGTATGTGAAAGCCAATACCTACGTTTATGCAAGCAATCAATATGTTTATATTAAAAATGGCCTCGAGTTAAATGCCTCGGATAGTAATTTTTATTTAAGAAATGATGGCCAACTCTTACAAGGAACGACCGGAGCAGGAGCAAATAAAGGGGTCGGATCGTTGTCTGTTTTTCAGGAAGGAACGGTGAATAATTATCAATATAATTACTGGTGTTCTCCCGTTGGGAATGTTGCCTCATCCACATCCATAAATAATCCTTTTGGAATAGGATTATTAGGAAGACCCACAACTGTCACGGCTACTACTCCAGCGAATATTTTAGGGTCAAATGTTTATGATGGTACAGCTTTGCCACTAGCCATTGCACCTTATTGGGTTTATAAATTTATTAATAAGAGTTCCTATTCAGATTGGGTTGCTGTGGGATCCGCTGCTACAATTGCCGTAGGAGAAGGTTTTACAATGAAAGGAAGTTCGGGGACAGATGCAACTACGATCAATGGTTTTCAAAATAACACAGGAAGTAAACAACGTTATGATTTTAGAGGGAAACCCAATGATGGAACCATTAATATTTCTGTTCTCACAGGAGAATTAACGTTAACCGGAAACCCGTATCCCTCTTCAATAAATTTGAAATCTTTTTTAACTGCTGAAACTAACTGTACGGGAATTGCTTATTTCTGGGAACAGGACAAAACAATAAATTCGCATTATATAGCAGATTATAAAGGAGGTTATGCAACTTATTCTCCTGTAGGTACTGATGGTTCCTATATTCCCGCAGTTTTCTATTCTTATAACGGATCGGGCACTGAAGTTACTTCTATTACAAGCCCTGGGAATATTTATGAAAGAAAATTCACTCCTATTGGTCAGGGATTTATGATTGAAGGAAGCGCAAATGGAAATGTTCAAATGAAAAATAGTTATCGGGTTTTTGTAAAAGAAGGAAAAACAAGTTTATCTCAGTTCGAGAAAAGAGCCAATACGAAAACTAGTGCTACAACTGCTGTAACGCCCCAAATTAGGTTTAATACTTTATTAGATAATGGACCCGTTAGCCAAATGCTTTTGATATTTGACCCAACTTCTACGGATGGAGTCGATCGCGCTATGGATGCTGCGAATCCAAATGATGGTCCAGCTAATAATTATTTTGTAATTAATGACAATGAATATATTATTGATGTTGCTCCTTTTGATATTAACAAAAAAATTCCAGTCGGATTTAGAAATTATGCTGAAGCAAATTATAAAATCACCGTTAATGAAATGCTGAACATTCCGGAAGTTACAAATGTGTACTTGCACGACAAAACGACCAATCTGTTTTACGACATTAAAAACAGTTTTTATGATTTAACATTACCCGCAGGAACTTATAATACCCAATATGAAATCACCTTTATAAATGGCACGTTGGGTCTTGATAACACCGTCAATCAAAATTTTGCAGTAAGACAAGACAATACTAATAAACAGTTGATAATCGGGAATCCATCACAGTTAAAACTTGCCAGTTGTAGTGTATATGATGTAGTAGGAAGGTTAATCTTTACCAAAAATAATTTAGGAACAGATACTTCGTATACATTTAAAACCGCTGATTTAAGCAATGGAATTTACATTGTGAAATTAACTACAGGTGATAAAAGAGAAGAGGGCATAAAAATTATCATAAAAAACTAGTCCCGTTGTAGGTACAAAACATGTGTTTTTGCTCGTTGGCAATCAGCTATAATAAATAATGCAATCATTTTGTGTTGTATATTTGTACTAAATATTAATAGTTTTGCAAGAAATTCTTACTCAAAAAATACTATTATCCCATAATAACATCTCCGTTTTTATTAGACGAGAGGATCTTATTCATCCATTTATTTCAGGAAATAAATTTCGAAAACTTAAATACAATTTAGTTCAAGCAAAGTTAGAAAATCAGGAAACGCTGCTTACTTTTGGAGGCGCATTTTCCAATCATATTGCTGCTGTTGCTTATGCCGGAAAGCAGTATGGATTCAAAACCATCGGAATTATTCGAGGAGACGAATTAGAAAGTAAAATTTTTGAAAATCCAACCCTGAAATTTGCACAGGAATGTGGAATGCAGTTTAAATTCGTCACGCGAGAAAGCTATCGCCATAAAACCGAAACACACTTTATCGCAAATTTAAAGCACGAATATGGCGATTTTTATCTTGTTCCCGAAGGTGGAACCAATAAGTTTGCCGTTAAAGGATGTGAAGAAATTCTATCCAGAAACGATTCTGAATATAATTATATTTGTACAGCAGTAGGAACTGGTGGAACAATTAGCGGGATTATAAATAGTGTTTTGCCGCACCAAAAAGTTTTGGGATTTCCTGCCTTGAAAGGAGACTTTTTAAAAGAAGATATTCGTAAATTTGCCCGAAATCAAAACTGGACATTAATAAATGAGTATCATTTTGGAGGATACGGCAAAGTAAATCCAGAATTAATCGCTTTTATCAATCAGTTTTATCTAGAAAATCAGGTTCCTTTGGATCCCATTTATACTGGAAAAATGGTTTTTGGCGTTATGGACTTAATTAACAAGAATTATTTCCCTGAAAATTCCAAAATTTTACTCATTCACACGGGTGGACTTCAAGGAATCGCAGGAATGAATTTGAAACTAAAAGCAAAACAATTACCAATAATAGCTTTCAATGAATAAAATAAATGCGCTCTTGATACTTGTGCTACTTTTCGTAAGTTGCCATACGAACAAATCGGTCATTCAAACCACTAAAAACGGTTCAAAACCGAATACTTCGATGGTCAAAGCCGAAAGAGAACCTATTATAAATGGATCCGTTGAAAACAAACCGAAGGCAAAACCAGACCAAAACTACACTCCAAATACTCAAATTCTGGAAGCTACAACTCGCGTAAAAGTGACCAATAATATGATTTTGGCATACATCGAAAGGTATAAAGGTGTCGCCCAATCCAATATGGAAAAATACGGAATCCCAGCAAGTATTATTTTGGGACAAGCAATCCTAGAATCTGGTGCAGGAACCGGGCCTTTAAGTACGGAGGCTAACAATCATTTTGGGATAAAATGTCACAAAGATTGGTTGGGCGAAAGCATAAAATATGACGACGATTCTATTGCAGAATGTTTTAGAAAATATTATAATGCCGCTGATTCTTTTCGAGATCACGCCGTTTTTTTAACCAAAGGATCCCGTTATTCGTTCCTTTTCAAATTAAATAAAACCGATTACAAGGCTTGGGCCAAAGGATTAAAAGCAGCCGGTTATGCCACAGATGCGCAGTATCCCACGAAGTTAATTGGTTTAATTGAGCGATTTCAGTTGTATAAATACGATGGTGGAGATTTGGGACAAAAAGAAATTCAATTAGTGGAAAAACTTTCTGGAAAAATGGGATTAAATGGCAACAATCAGCAAAATCCAACGGAATATCTGGTAGTGAAAGGAGATACGTTGTATTCCATTTCGAAAAAATTCCAGATTTCGGTCACGGAATTAAAAAATAAAAACAAAATATCTGAGAATACTATTTCGATAGGTCAGAATTTAAAAATCAATTAAAAAATGCGAGTTTTGCTTGAAACCCAAAACCCAAAACCCAAAACCCAAAAATCCAAAACCCAAAATAAAAATGGTATATCAAAGAAGTAGTCAACTTTTTACGGAAGCAGAAAAAGTAATTCCTGGAGGTGTAAATTCACCCGTTCGTGCCTTCAAAGCAGTAGGAGGAACGCCTATTTTCGTCAAAAGCGCCAAAGGAGCTTATCTATTTGACGAAGACGGAAACAAATTAATAGATTACATCAATTCGTGGGGACCTATGATTTTGGGTCACGCTTTTCAACCCGTTGTGGATGCGGTAATCGAAAAAGCCAAACTAGGAACTTCTTTTGGAATGCCAACCGAATTAGAAACTCAAATCGCAGCTTTGGCAGTTGCAATGGTTCCAAATATTGACAAAATTAGATTCGTAAATTCCGGAACCGAAGCTTGTATGAGCGCCATTCGATTGGCTCGTGGATTTACAAAAAAAGACAAAATAATAAAATTTGCTGGTTGTTATCACGGACATTCCGATTCGTTTTTGATTCAAGCTGGAAGTGGAGCTGTGACTTTTGGAAGTCCAAATAGTCCAGGAGTAACTGCTGGAACTGCAAAAGACACTTTGCTTGCAAAATACAATGATTTAGAAAATGTAGCGACTTTAATCGAAGCCAATAAAAACGAAATTGCAGCCATAATTGTAGAACCAGTCGCAGGAAATATGGGTTGTATTCCTCCTAATAAAGGTTTTCTGGAAGGCTTGCGCCAAATGTGTTCAGACCACGGAATTCTCCTAATTTTTGATGAGGTAATGACCGGATTTAGACTCGCCAGAGGTGGAGTTCAGGAATTATTCAACATCAAAGCGGATATTGTTTGCTTCGGAAAAGTAATTGGTGGCGGTTTGCCAGTTGGTGCTTTTGCGGCTAGAAATGAAATTATGAACTATTTGGCACCACTTGGGCCAGTGTATCAAGCGGGAACATTGTCGGGAAATCCGTTAGCGATGGCAGCAGGTTTGGCAATGTTGCAAGCATTGGATTCTGATAGAGAAATTTTCACCAGATTGAAAGAAAAAACAGCTTATTTGGCTGCAGGAATTGATAAAGTTTTAAAAGCAAATAAAGTAGATTTTACCATCAACCGAATTGGTTCAATGGTTTCAGTGCATTTTGCCGAAACTCCTGTTGTTGATTTTCAATCGGCTGCAAAAGGCGACAACGAAACTTTCAAAAAATTCTTCCACGGTTTGTTGCAAGAAGGCATTTATATTGCGCCATCAGCCTATGAAACTTGGTTTATAACCGACGCACTTTCTTATGAGGATTTGGATTTTACCATTCACGCCGTAGATAAAGTTTCAAAGACATTTTAGTAATTATTGGACATAAAAAAACTTCCGGTAACCGGCCGGAAGTTTAACAAACCTAACCAATAATTATTTTTAACCTTTTCTTTCTGGTCTATTTTCACGATTTCCATCGCGCTTTCCGTGTTGTTTTCCTTGACGATTCTCTTGACGTTCCTCTTTTAATGACGTCCATTTTTCAAATTGTTTTGCATTTAGGATTTTCTCTACACTTTTTTTAGTAGCGATTTGTTCGTCCAGCATTTTCATTTTCATTGCAAATCGTTCGTCAGTTGTAGGTTTTACTCCTTTTTCTTTCATTGCTTTCATTTGACCTTTATGAAGCTCTCTTTTAGCATTTAGATCAGCAATCACGGCACTCATGTCTTTTTGTTGCCCTGCATTTAAATCCAATTCTAAAGTCAACTTTTTTAGCATCAATTGGCTTTTTTGTTCTGGAGTAAATTGCTCCATTTGATTTCCCTGATGTTTCCTGTTTCTTTCTTGGGCTATTATAGTTGTCCCAACTACTAATAATGCCAAAACGAATAATTTTTTCATTTAATTATATTTTAAGTTATAGAGATAAGACAGTAATAGATAATAAAGGTTTAATCAGTGCCAAAAATTTAATTTTATCTATTGAAATAAAACTTTTTTAAGTATGATTACAATCATAATGGATTAGCAAAGCTATTCGGAAATTTGTAAAAGAAATTTAAAAACTTATTTTATGTACAAATTATCATTATTTATAGTTGCACTAGCACTATTTACCTCTTGCGGAAAGAAAGAAAATGCCAGCGAAGATTTTTCAACTGAAAAAACGGAGGATGTATCCACTTATGATCCAAACAGAGGTCTTGGAAAATTCACCACTGTAGAGTTAGGAGCCAAATTAGATGAAACTATGGCTGCCGAAGGCGAAAAAATTCAAGCTGTAAAATGTTCTGCTTGCCACAAATTAACAGACGAAAAATTAGTAGGTCCAGGTTGGAAAGGGGTTACGTCCAGACAAAAACCAGAATGGATTATGAACTTTATCACAAATCCTGATCCTATGATTGACAAAGACCCAAAACTTCAAGCATTATTAGAAATTTGTTTGGTTCGTATGCCAAATCAATCTCTTTCAGATGCTGATGCGAGAAATCTTCTTGAATTTATGCGTAAAAATGACGGAGTAAAATAAGAACTAGCAAACCAATTAATAACCAAAATAATATGAACAATAAATTTTTAAAAGCGACATTAGCCATTGTCTTGGCAGCCGCATTTTTTAGCTCCTGTAAACCTAAAAATTCAGGCGATGTCGTGAGTGGCGATGCAGCGCAAAAGGCGTATGTAGCACCAGGAAAATATGACGAATTTTATAATTTTGTTTCGGGAGGTTTTAGCGGACAAATGAGTGTTTATGGCTTACCAAGTGGAAGACTATTGAGAGTAGTTCCTATTTTTTCAATAGATCCGCAAAGCGGTTATGGTTTTAGTGAAGAAACGAAACCAATGTTAAACACTTCACATGGTTTTATTCCTTGGGATGATCAACACCATCTTGAACTGTCTCAAACAAACGGTGAAGTGGATGGACGTTGGATTTTTGCCAATGCCAATAACACGCCAAGAATTGCTCGTGTTGACTTGAAAACGTTCAAAACCGTCGAGATTATAGAATTGCCAAACAGTGCAGGAAATCACTCTTCACCGTTTATTACACAAAATACCGAATATGTAGTTGCAGGAACCCGTTTTAGCGTTCCGCCAGATAATGCTAATGGAGATGTACCAATCAACAGTTACAAGAAAAACTTCAAAGGATATTTGAGTTTTGTAAAAGTGGGCAAAGAAGGCCAAATGGATATTGCTTTCCAAATAGAAGCACCCGGAGTAAACTTCGACTTAAGTCACGCCGGAAAAGGAAAATCTCACGGATGGTTTTTCTTCTCTTGTTACAATACAGAACAAGCCAACACCTTATTGGAAGTAAACGCCTCTCAAAAAGATAAAGATTTTATCATGGCGGTGAATTGGAAAAAAGCCGAAGAATATGTCAAAGCAGGTAAAGGAAAAAAAGTACCGGCAAATTATATTCATAATACTTGGGACGAAAAAACACAATCTGCCAAATCAGAAACAAAAACAGAAGTGTTGGTTTTAAAGGCCAAAGAATTGAAAGACATTTGTTACATGATTCCTTGTCCAAAATCGCCTCACGGTTGTGATGTGGATCCAACAGGAGAATACATTGTAGGAAGTGGAAAATTAGCCGCTTTAATTCCAGTATTTAGTTTTGATAAAATGAAAAACGCTATTGCCAAAAAACAATTTGATGGCGAATATGATGGAATTCCAGTTATAAAATATGAAGCAGCTTTACACGGGGAAGTTAAAAAACCAGGTCTTGGGCCATTGCATACGGAGTTTGATGGTAAAGGAAATGCGTATACTACTTTCTTCGTTTCTTCTGAAGTAGTGAAATGGGACATTAAATCATTGAAAATTTTAGACAGAGTACCAGTTTATTATTCTCCTGGACATCTTTCTATTCCTGGTGGAGACAGTAGAAAACCATTTGGTAAATATATGGTGGTCTATAATAAAATTACCAAAGACAGATATCTGCCAACAGGACCAGAATTGGCTCAAGCAGCACAGATATTTGATATTAGCGGAGACAAAATGCAGTTGATTTTGGATTTTCCAACCATTGGAGAACCCCATTATGCCCAATCGGCTCCCGCGGATTTGATTCGAAACAATGGTCAGTTGAAATTTTATAAAATTGAGGAAAATAATCACCCGTTTGTTACCAAAGGCGAGAAAGAAGCAAAAGCAGTAAGAAATGGAAAAAGAATTGATGTGTACATGACTTCAATCCGTTCCCACTTTGCATCAGACAATATCGAAGGAATTAAAATGGGCGACGAGGTTTATTTTCATGTAACCAACTTGGAACAAGACTGGGATGTGCCTCACGGATTTGCCATAAAAGGAGCAGATAATGCTGAGTTGTTAATCATGCCAGGCGAAACTTGCACCTATAAATGGATTCCTAAAAAAGTGGGCATATATCCATTCTATTGCACCGATTTCTGTAGCGCTTTGCACCAAGAAATGCAAGGATACTTAAGAGTTTCTCCCGCGGGAAGCGATGTACCATTGACATTTAGTCTTGGAACAAATCTTCCGGCAACTAAATAAATAATTTCTTTAATATAAAGGGAACAAAGTCTCTTTGTTCCCTTTTTTTATACCAATAGTTATGAATACTTCAAAAATATCATTGTTTTCAAAAGTAGTTCTTTTGGTTGTGAGTGCACTATTTTTTGCTTCGTTGTGGTTTCCAATGTGGAGAATTGAACTCTCGGCGCCTCAATATCCTGAAGGATTGCTTTTGCAATTGCACGCCAACAAAATTGGTGGCGATGTTGCGATTATCAACGGGTTGAATCATTATATCGGAATGAAAACCTTGCATACCGAGGACTTCCCAGAATTTCAAATACTGCCTTATATTTTTGGCTTTTTTGGCTTATTTGCTTTGGCCATGGTTTTTGTAGCTAAAAGAAAAGGCGTGATTATACTATTCGCCTCTTTTTTGCTTTTCGGAGTTTTGGCTGGCGTAGATTTTTACAGATGGAACTATCAATACGGACACAATCTTGATCCTCATGCCGCAATTGTCGTGCCCGGAATGGCATATCAACCGCCATTGATTGGGTATAAGCAACTCCTAAATTTTGGAGCATATTCCATTCCCGATGTTGGAGGATGGATGTTGGTTGCAGCTGGATTATTGCTTTTTATTATCGTAGCGAAAGAAACCCATTTGATACGAAGATTCAAGAAACAAAATAGTCAACCGGTACTGATTTTACTATTGTCTTTTGCTGCTTTTTCCTGTTCAAATAATAAAGTCGTTCCACTAAAATTAAATGTAGATAATTGTGATTTTTGTAAAATGAGCATTTCCGACGGAAAGTATGGAGCCGAAGTAATTACTCAAAAAGGGAGAATTTATAAATTTGACGACATAATGTGCATGGTAAATTATTCCAAAGAAAATGCCGACACAAAAATGATGGCCTATTACGTAAATGATTTTGCGCAAGACAATAATTTAATTCCTGCCGAAACTGCTTTTTTTCTTTCGGGAGGAGACATTCAAAGTCCAATGCACGGGGGAATTGTTGCTTTTTCCAAAAAAAATGAAGCGAGAGAAATTGGAAGAAAATTGAACGCCAAACCAATAGCTTGGAATACCATTATAACAAAATAATCTTTATCAAAGTTTTGAAATTTGACAAAGATATTTTTCACAAACAATGAAAAAACTCTTCTACATATTCCTGTTTTTTACCACGTTTCTTTATGCTGGTGTGATTGAAGTGGGGTCTAATAAACCCATAAAATCAATCAAAAAGGCCATTTCATTGGCCAAAGTTGGCGATACGGTTTTGGTTCACAAAGGATGGTATAAGGAAGGAAACATCATTATTGATAAAAAAATTGTTTTTATCGGTAAAGATTTCCCAGTTTTAGACGGTCAAAAAAAATACGAAGTCTTATCTGTTAAAGCTGATGGCGTTATAGTTAAGGGGTTTAAAGTAATAAATTCCGGATATGCCACGCTCGAAGATCCTTGCGGAATCAAAGTCTACAACAAAAAAAACGTTGTCATTCAGAACAATATTCTCGACAATAATTTCTTTGGAATTTACATCCAAAACGGCTCGAATTGCATCATAAAGAACAACAGGATTAAAGCTTACGGGAAGGAAGAGCAACGCATTGGCAACGGCATTCATGGCTGGAAAAGTGATAAACTCCAAATTATTTCAAACCATATTATGGGTCATCGTGACGGAATTTATTTTGAATTTGTGACCAATTCAATAATTAAGGGGAATTTTTCATCAAAAAATGTTCGCTATGGATTGCATTTTATGTTTTCCAATGATGATGCCTATATTTCGAATGTTTTCAAGAATAATGGCGCTGGAGTTGCAGTGATGTTTACCAAAAGAGTCAAGATGCTTAACAATCATTTCGAGGAAAATTGGGGTGATGCTGCTTACGGATTATTCCTAAAAGAAATATCGGACAGTTATATTATTGGAAACAAATTTATCAGGAACACCTCCGGAATTCATATGGAAGGAACAAGCCGGATTTTGATTGAGAAAAATATTTTTGAAGCCAACGGTTGGGGAATGAAAATCCAGGCAAGTTGTATGGATAATGACATAAAAAACAATAATTTCGTGGGAAACACTTTTGATATTAGCACCAATGGAAGCTTGGTTCTCAACAATTTTAACCGCAATTATTGGGACAAATATGAAGGGTATGATTTAGACAAAAACGGAATTGGCGATGTGCCCTTTCATCCACTGAGTTTGTTTGCCGTACTTACTGAAAATAATCCTTCGGCGATGTTACTTTTCAGGAGTTTTATGATCACACTTTTAGATAAATCCGAAAAAATATTGCCCAGCATCACACCAGACAATTTTATTGACAAAACCCCATTAATGCACTCATTATCCCTATGATCGAAATTAAAAATATATATAAAAAATTTGGGAAGTTAGAAGTTTTGAACAACGTTAATCTGACTTTCAATACAGGAGAATGCATTGCGCTAATCGGTCCAAATGGTTGCGGAAAAACGACATTAATCAAAAGTGTTTTGGGAATGGTTATTCCAACCAAAGGCGACATTTTATTTGATCATAAATCGATACTTAAAAAATACAAATATCGGGAACAAATAGGATATATGCCGCAAATAGGACGTTATCCAGATTATATGACGGTAGGCCAAATTGTAGAAATGATTAAAAAAATCCGAAATTCTAATCAGGATTTAGACGAAGATTTAATCAAGGCTTTCGAACTCGAAAAAATATTCGACAAACAAATGCGAACTCTTTCTGGTGGAACAACTCAAAAAGTGAGTGCCATTTTAGCTTTCCTTTTCAATCCCGATGTGTTGATTTTAGACGAACCAACAGCTGGTTTAGATCCATTGGCTTCGGAAATTTTGAAGGAAAAAATCATCAAGGAGCGAGAAAAAGGAAAACTAATCTTGATTACTTCGCATCTTTTGAGTGAGCTGGATGATATGATTAGCCAAATTATTTTTATGCAAGACGGAAAAGTGCATTTTCATAAAACCATCGCTGATTTGTTGGAATCCACAAACGAACAAAAAATATCTAAGGCCATTGCTAGTATTTTGAAATCAAAACAATGAAACTTTAATTTGAACCATTAATGAAGTTGCATTATGTGTGCCCTTAATTTTCTTAATTTCTTAATGGTTGAAAAGAAATAGAACTCAATTTTTAAATTATGAACAGAATCATTAAAATCATATTTCTCGACATTCTAAAAAACAAGATCGTATTGGCTTACACTTTGATTTTAGCCTTACTTTCCTGGAGTTCCTTTGGATTGGAAGACAATTCTGCCAAAGGATTACTCACCATATTGAATGTAATTTTATTCACGGTTCCGTTGGTTTCCATTCTTTTTGCAACGATTTATTTATATAATTCTTCTGAATTTATTGAACTTTTGTTGAGCCAACCCGTAAAAAGAAAAAAAATTTGGTTGAGTTTATTCCTCGGATTATCGTTATCAATGGTTGCTGCTTTTTTTATTGGTGCGGGAATTCCGTTATTACTTAACGCTCCTGACAGCGTCGGAATAATGATGATTGTTGTGGGCTGTTTGATTTCGGTAATTTTTGTGGCTTTGGCATTTTTGAGCTCCATTATTACTAGAGATAAAGCAAAAGGAATTGGGATTGCGATAATGATTTGGCTGTATTTCGCACTTCTTTTTGACGGAATGGTTTTGTTTTTATTGTTTCAATTATCAGATTATCCTATCGAGAAAGCAATGGTGGCAGTTACGGCTTTGAGTCCAATAGATTTAGCACGAATTCAAATTCTGTTAAACCTTGATGTATCGGCAATGATGGGTTATACAGGTGCGATTTTCAAAGATTTTTTCGGAACATCGTTAGGACTACTAGTGTCGTTTCTATTATTGTGTTTGTGGGTAGTTGTTCCGTTTTATGTTTCGCTTAAAAAATTTAAAAACAAAGATTTGTAAATAGTAAAATTAGATTTTAAGGCTCTAAGTTTAGAAAGCAACTAAACTTCTAAACGTCTAAACTCTTCACCTTTTTAACCTATTAAAAAATGAAAACAGATATTAAAAACAGGGAAGATATTGAGAAATTAGTATCTATTTTTTACGGTAAAGTAAAGCATGATCCGGCAATCAGTTATTTCTTTAATGATGTGGCCAAGGTAAACTGGGAAAACCATTTACCTAGAATGTCTGATTTTTTTGAAAACATTTTGCTGTCTTCTGGAAGTTATGATGGAAATCCAATGATGGCACACGAAGAATTACATAAAAAGAGCGAAGTTCGAGGAGAGCATTTTCAACACTGGATTGTTTTGTTCAACATCACAGTAGATGAATTGTTTGTGGGAGCAAAAGCCGAAGAAATTAAGCAAAGAGCCATCAATATCGCAGCTGCAATGATGAATAAAGCACATCGATAATAGCTAAATTTATTTCATAAAAAAAGCGTGAGTTGCTGCAACTCACGCCTTTTTTTTTAACCTATGGAAATGAATTAATAATTTATTTTGGTAGCAAAACATCCCCTATCACGTGAATAATTCCGTTGGATGTTGGTATGGAAGTAATGATTTCGGAACCATTGATGTAAGTTTTGTCTCCTTTTTTAGTGATTTTCACTTTCTTTCCATTGACCATTCCCAACTCTTGGCCATCTTGCATATAGTCTACTTTTAGGACGCCCAAATAGGTGTGATAACCTAAAATATCAACAAGAGCATCTTTGCTTTCTGGTTTTAATAAACCTTCTACAGTTCCGGCAGGAAGCTTGTCAAATGCTGCATTTGTTGGAGCAAAAACGGTAAATGGTCCAGCATTGCTCAGCGCATCTACTAATCCCCCAGCTTTTACAGCAGCCATAAGCGTGGAGTGATCCTTGCTGGCTGAGGCAACTTGTACAATGTTTGGAGCAGAATTCTCGTCTTTCACCGCAGATTGACCGGCTCCAGGAGTTTCTGTGTTTTCGGTTTTGGTTGTAGTTTCGCTATTTTGTTTGCATCCAAAAGTGGCAAATAAACAAGCTACTAACAATAATTGAATTGGTTTTCTCATAATTAAAATACATTGGTTTTATAAGACAAAGCACTTAATTTCCAACCAGTTATTTTATGAGTACAATCATAAAGGTTTGTTTTTTTGATTTTTTTCATAAAAAGAACAGGAGATAAATCCTGTTCTTAAAAAGCAAACTTAAGTGGACTTGGAAAAGGCAATACATTGGCAAAGCCAATGTACTGCAATTCTCTTTTATCTATCTTTATTTTTCAAAGTCAAATCAAATACAAACCAAGCGAAAGTAATAATTCCAATTCCAAAAATGCTGTCTCCAATGGCACGAAGCCATTTCAAAAATACCATTGTCGGTTCCTGCATTAATTCGGCGGAACGAGCATACCACATTCCGTGTTCAATACTTTCGATCGCTTGCCAAATTCCTATTGGTAATAAACTCAACATCGCCATTAAAAACAAACCGATATTTAGCGACCAGAAAGTAGTTCCTATCAACTTGTTGTTCCATTGTACATTTCTGTATAAACTTCTCAAAACGAATAACATTAATCCTATTCCAAGCATTCCATATACTCCAAACAAAGCGGTATGTCCGTGAAGTGGTGTGGTATTTAATCCTTGAACATAATATAATGCTATTGGTGGATTAATTATAAATCCGAATATTCCGGCTCCAAGAAAATTCCAGAAGGATACAGCAAGCATAAAATAGATAGGCCATTTATAATCTTCAATCCATTTTGTCGATTTGGAAAGTCTATAATTGTGATATGCTTCATAACCGATAAGTGTTAATGGTACCACTTCTAATGCGCTAAATGTAGCTCCCAACGCCATTATTGCACTTGGAGTTCCTGAAAAATACAAGTGGTGAAAAGTTCCCAAAATCCCGCCCGACATAAAAACGATAGTGCTAAACAAAACATTTAATGTTGCTGTTTTTGTTTTCAATAATCCTAAACGGACCAAAAGGAACGCAATTACAACTGTTGCAAAAACCTCAAAAAATCCTTCAACCCACAAATGGACCACCCACCATCTCCAATATTCGGCAATGGCAAGATTAGTTTGTCTTCCCCACATCAAACCTGCAGAATAGAAAAGTGCAATGGCAGAACAGGAAATTAAAAACATAATAATCAAATTCTTCTCTTCTGTTTTTCTTTTTAATATTGGCAAAAGCGGACGAACCATCAAAGCCAACCATAAGAAAAGTCCAATGAGCAAGAAAATTTGCCAAAAACGACCCAAGTCAACATATTCATAACCTTGGTGTCCAAACCAGAAATTTTCAACTAGATTTAGTTTCTGCATCACTCCAAACCATTGGCCTGCCATAGATCCCAAAACAATAATTAATAGAGCTATAAATAAAAAGTTCACTCCAAAACACTGAAATTTAGGGTCTTTGCCCGAAACCGCCGGAGCAATATACAATCCCGTTGCAAGCCAAGCCGTGGCGATCCATAAAATAGCTAATTGAGTGTGCCAAGTTCTGGTGACGGCATAAGGTAAGAACTTGTCTATTGGAATTCCATATAAACCACCGCCTTCAACACCATAATGTGCTGTAATTATTCCTAATAGCATTTGAAGAATCATCAGTAAGCTAACCACCCAGAAATATTTCTTTATCAAGTGCATGGATGGAGTCATTCCTTGTTTTAAGAGTGGGTCTTCTGCGGGAGTGGGCAAATTTTCATCTTGTCC
>JAAFGY010000067.1 GCA_010365135.1 Flavobacterium sp. | reverse complement strand
TAAATTAGAATAAGCTACCCAAATCGTCACCCCTTTTTAAGGTTTCCTATCGAGTCAATACCTTTTTCATCTGAAAACCAACTCTAGGATATTCCTTACTGTCTTTCCATGCAACTGCCAGATAAAAACTTAACATTGCGTTTAATTCCGCAAAAGAAAAATCAGTACCACGATCGATAGCACCCGATTTTTGAAGTAACCTATTATAAGTATATACATTCTTCAATTGCTCATTTTTTTTTGTTACTTTAAAAATAGCGAATAGTTGAGATATAATTACTACAAAAAAAAACCAAATGCTTTCATAAATTTAACTATGTTTGTCGCGTAAAAATTCTTACAATATAAAAAATACATCTAGATAAAATTACTGGTTGATTTTTTAGCATTTTTTGGATGAATTTCAAAACTTACCTAATGGGTATAAAACGATCATAAACTAATATTCAGATATGGAAAAAAAATACTTTTTAAAATTTATAATAGCTATTTCACTTCTTGTTACGGTCAACAGTTATTCCTATATCACTAACCCTAAAGACTCAATAAAAGTTAATCAAAAAAAAGAAACTGATTTTATAATTAATGATGTTCGAACGAAAAATTTGAAGACCGTTGAAATTAAAGTAAATACTTCTCTGAATTTTGACAACGAAATTTCGGCCACAAACCTTAAAGCAAAATACCGTCTTGCCGCAGAAACTGATAAAAATGCAAAAGAGGCTCTAAGTGTTTTTAAGAAAATTGACAGTATACAAAATTTTATATCGAATTTAAGTCCAAAAAGCTTATCCTCACTGCCTTTAGGAATAAAAAAAACTATTGGAAATATTGAATATACTCTAGGAATAAGCAATGCAAAGTTTACTCCAGATCATACAGAACTGACTGCATTTGTACGAATCAAAATACCGCAAGTCGATTCTGAAGGTGCATACAAAGAACTTTTTTTTGGTGCCAATAATATAAAACTTTCTCATAAAGGAGGATTGTATGGTGACACTAACTTAGTATTACTGGGTGATTTTCCGATGAAACTTTTTGGGGACAAAGCATTATTAGTTCTGAAAGGGGGGATGACCATGGAAACTGGGGATATAAAAAATAAAACCTATGTCACTATCGATTGCAATGGATTTAAAGAGCTTGGAATTACTGCTGATATTGAGTTTTCTAGAGAGACATTGGAGCCTTTAGACTCAAACAACAAAGTTATTGTGGGCCCTTCAAGAGTAACAGGGAACTTTACGACGGTCGTTTCTAATTGGAATGATATTTTAGCGGAATTTTCACTACCCAAATTCCAGGTAACCTCTTGTAAAGGTACGGCATTCGAATTGCAAACCGCCGTAATCGATTTAAGTGATCTTAGAAATAGTCCAAACGTAGTTTGGCCTCAAAATTATCAAAATGATTATTTAGTTCCTGGAAATGAAAATTTATGGAAGGGAGTATATATAAAAACCGTTTCTGTTACTTTACCTGAACAGTTCAAGCGAAAAGGAAGTCCCAATAGAATAGTTATTCAAGGGACTGATCTTTTGTTTGACAGTATGGGGTTTTCTGGAAAAATTGCGGCCGCTAACGTTTTTCCTATTACAGAAGGGGATGCGTCTGGATGGCAGTTTTCTTTGGATCGTATAGAAATGGCGTTTAAAGCAAATGCATTGATTTACGGTAGATTTTCTGGAGCTATTGTACTTCCAATTTCTAAGGAGGTTACTGAAGATCTACCTCTAGTGAATGTGCAAGCGGAAAAGACTCCATTTGATTATTCCAAATCAGCTGTTGCAACTAGCACAACTAATACAACTACAACACCAGCAGAGGATGAAAAAGCGAAAAAACCTGCAAAACCTGCAAACGCGGCATTAGATTATACGGCGATTATTGACCCTATAAAAGACGAATACACATTAAACATAGTATTAAGAGACAATATTTCTTTTGATCTATTTAAAGGAAAAGCCAGACTAGAAAAGAACTCATACATAGAATTAAAAGTAAACGAAGGTAAATTTCGCCCTAAGGCAATGCTAACCGGTAGTTTAGATATAAATGGAAGTAACTCACTAGAAGAAACAAAAGAGGATAAAGGGACAGTCGCTTTTAAAGGTATAACGTTTCAGAATTTGCAATTACAGACTGTAGTACCTTATATCAAAGCAGATTATTTAGGCTATACAGGCCCTGTTAAGGTTTCTAATTTCCCTGTAACTATCTCAGATATTGCTTTTAGAGCTACGGATACAGAAGCATCATTAGAATTTAGAATGGCTATAAATTTGATGGAAAATCAATTTAATGGTGAAACAAAATTAAAAATTAATGGAGGTTTCAGTGCTACATCAGGAATTCAAAAATGGAAGTTCCGTTCCTTACAATTTGAAGAAATTAAACTTGCTGCCGATTTAGGTGGGGTAAAATTTAAGGGAAGTATCACCATAATGGATAATGATTCTGTATATGGCAATGGTTTTAAAGGAAGTTTAGGGGCTGACTTTACGGGAGGAATTTCTGTTGAGGCGAATGCTATTTTTGGTTCAACCTCGTTTAGATATTGGTATGTGGATGCCATGGTAGATAACTTAAACATCCCTGCGGGTGCCATAACCTTCAAAGGATTTGGTGGAGGCGCTTTTTATAGGATGAAAAAAGACGGGTTTAGCAGTCGGTTTGCAGCATCGGGTTCAAATTATGTCCCTGATGATGCTTCGGGTCTTGGTGTTAAAGCCATTATTAAATTTGCTGGTACTGCCTCTAGTGATACTTTTTGGGGTGGTGCTGGTTTTGAAATTGCTTTTAATAAAAATGGGGGAATTAATAGAACTAGTATCTATGGCGAAGGGCATGTAATGCAGCCATTTGAAGTCCCTGGAGCAGAAAAATTAAAAGGCGCTTTAAAAACTCTAAGTGAAAATGAATCGCTACTCTCACAGGTTGCTTTGGAAGCTTTAAAAACATCCAATTTATCAAAAGCAGCAGAACAGCTTTATCCAAATAATGTAAAGTCAGAAATGGGTATTAATGCCTTTGCTGCTATTGAATATGACTTTAGATCTAAAACATTGCATGGATCATTTGATCTCTATATTGACACACCCGGAGGATTTATAAAAGGAAGGGCTTCCGGTAATAGAGCGGGTTGGGCCGTTCTACATTTTGCCCCTAATACCTGGTACATTCGAATGGGAACTCCTACGGATCGTTTAGGTCTTAAAATGGCAATTGGACCTGTCGAGGTTGAAGCCGGAGGTTATTTTATGATTGGAGATGATATTCCGGCAAGCCCACCACCACCTGCTATTATTGCATCCATACTTAAAATCGACAATGCCACTTTGGATTACATGCGTAATGAAAATTCTAATGCAATAGGAAGCGGAAAAGGTTTCGCCTTTGGTTCTGATTTCTCAATCAAGACAGGAGATTTAAGCTTTTTAATATTCTATGCCAATTTTCAAGCTGGGTTTGGTTTTGATATAATGATGAAAGATTATGGAGAAGCAGCATGTAAAGGTTCTGGTCCAATCGGGATTAATGGTTGGTATGCCAATGGTCAATCCTATGCATACTTACAAGGAGAACTAGGTATTAATATTAAATTGTTTTTCGTTAGAAAGAAAATACCTATAATAAAAGCGGGTGCTGCGGTTCTTTTGCAGGCAAAATTGCCAAACCCTGTCTGGATCAGAGGGTACTTGGGAGGCCAATATAGCTTATTGGGAGGAATGGTAAAAGGAAGCTTTAGATTTAAAGTTGAATTAGGGAAACAGTGTGAGTTTGTCTCCAGCAGTCCTTTAGCGGGACTTAATGCCATTGGAGATTTAAAACCGGAAGAAGGTGCATCAGTTGTTGATGTATTTACCATTCCGCAAGTAAGTTTTAACATGCCTATTGAAAAGAATTTTGAAATCGAAGATGATAAAGGAAAAAAAACATATCGCTTAAAACTAGAGGAATTTAGTGTTAAAAAAGAAGGTACACTAGTTATAGGAACCATAACTTGGAACGACACAAAAGATCTGTTAAGTTTTAATTCTGTTGAAGTTTTACCACAGAATTCAGAGCTAGAGCTATCCGTAAAAGTTAGTTTTCAAGAAAATATAAATGGTAATTGGAAAACGATTCTGGATAATGGCCAAATTGCGACAGAAGCAAAAAGTTTAAAGTTTAAAACGGGAAGTGCTCCACAATACATTCCTCTTTCTAATGTGGCTTATTGCTATCCTATTTTTGAACAAAAATATCTGTATCAAAATGAATCCAAACAAGCATTCGTAATACTTAAACAAGGGCAACCTTATTTATTTGAATTAAAGCCTGGGGAGTCCCAAAAAGTAATTTATAAAAACAAGGAGACCAGTCAAACTGGTAATTTAGTTTATGATTCAGCTAATAGAAAAGTAAATTTTGATATTCCAACACTAACTACTAAATCTTCTTATAGTGTGTCATTACAAACAATTCTCCCTAGAACTAATGGAGGCAATACTCTTTCAGAGAGCACTAAAAAAGAAGATTTTGGAGATAACACAACATTAGAAGTAAAAAATAAAGACATCAATAACACCACTATAAGTGCCACTGATATTGAACTATTACAATATAATTTCCAGACGAGTCAGTTTAACACTTTTCAAGAAAAAATGAATGCAAAAAAATCAACACAAACCTTGGTCGATCCTATCTACACAGATGTTCATGCCTTGCAGTCTGCAAATGACGCATCAGAGCCCTTTGATCAAGTGGAGTTAATAGGAAATGCC
Organism: Flavobacterium sp.; assembly: GCA_010365135.1. GTDB lineage: Bacteria > Bacteroidota > Bacteroidia > Flavobacteriales > Flavobacteriaceae > Flavobacterium. The sequence continues at coordinate 12,897 of JAAFGY010000067.1, read as the reverse complement.
CAAACTTTAAATACTCCGTTGATTGATGTTGAAGCTATTTTAGATGATGCTTACTTTCTAAATGAAATTTACCCTTTAGTGTACAAAGGATATCCATTAAACCCGAATTTAACTTTAGACAGAGCGACAAATTATATTGGGGTTGCACCAACAAAAGCAATTCACGTCATGAGTTGGTATGAAACCTATTTGGCAAATGAACCGAATAGCTTTTTATTAAAAGAGCGACTGCCTTACCGATATAATCTGGTTTCTTACTATAAAGATGATTTTAATGTACTGAGATACAAAGTGGCCAACTATTTTTCGAATAGTCTAGATCCAAAATACAACGCTCTTTTAACAGAACAGTTTCCATATTTAAAGAAAGGTAATTATAAGATGAAGCTGACCTATACAATCCCTGGTGGACAAACTGGTACTACTTCTATTTTTACTTACAATAAAACAAATTAATTATGAAGTTTAGATTTTTAATATTATTGATGTTTGTGGGATACTATAATCTATTTTCTCAAATAAAGACAACGAACGAAACTCTTGTGCAGGAAAATGCACCAGAAATCAAAGTGATAGCAAGAGCGCAAAAAGATAAAATATTATTACGCTGGGCTCCCACAACCTCAGAAGCCTGGCGAAAACTCAATAAGTATGGCTATCAATTAGAACGTTATACCGTAACCAGAGATAATAAAGCGCTAGCAGCGCCTGAAAAAGTTATTTTAAGCAAACTAACAAAGGCTGAACCACTTGAATCTTGGGAAACCCTAATTCAAGAAAATGACAATGCAGCAATTTTGGCACAAGCACTCTATGGCGAAAGTTTTGCCGTAACAGGACAGGATAAAATACAAGGAATCATCAACCTTTCCGAAGAAAACGAACAGCGATTTACCTATGCTCTGTTTGCGGCGGATAATGATTTTGAGTCCGCCAAAAAAGCGGGCTTGGGGTATGAAGACAAAGCGATTCATAGCAATGAAAAATACCTCTATCGGGTGGTCTCTAATGTGCCTATTTTGGAATTAGAAATCAAATACAGCGGTGTTTTTCTAGGATTAAAAGACTACGAAGAATTACCTAAACCATTAGATTTTTCAGCTCATTTTGGAGATAAGAACACCATTCTAAGTTGGAATTTCAAATCATTGGCGGGTGTTTATGGCAGTTATTATGTAGAAAGAGCCTTGGATAAGCAGCCTTTTGAAAGAATAACTGAAAAGCCTTACACCAGCATGAATCAGGAAAACACAAACAGCAACACTATCTTTTATGTAGATTCGATAGCAAATAGCAAACCTTATAACTATAGAGTACAAGGTATCAGCCCTTTTGGAGAGCTAGGACCTTATTCAAAAGAAATTAGTGGTAAAGGAAAAACAGTGCTTCAATTTGTTCCCCATCTGACCATTAAGGAATTTCTAGATGACAACACCGCAAAATTAACTTGGGATTTCCCTTCAGAAGGAGATAATGAAATTTCCGGATTTGAGCTCAATCGTTCTGATGACGATGTCAATTACACCACGGTTATAAAAAATATTGCCCCTAAGAATAGAACCGTTGTGGTAAAAAAATTAGCTCCCACTAATTATTTCACCATTACCGCAATAGGGAAACAAGGTTCTAACAGAACTTCTTTCGCTATGCTAGTACAGCCAGTTGATTCGATTCCGCCAGCAAAACCCTTAGGACTAAAAGGAGTCATAGACAGCACTGGAGTTGTTAAATTAACTTGGCTCGCTAACAAAGAGAATGATTTGATGGGGTATAGAATCTATAGAGCCAATAATGAAAAAGAAGAATTTAGCCAACTTACTGTCAGCCCTCAGGAAACAAATAGCTTTATGGATTCTGTAGTTGTAAAAAATCTAAATAGCAAGGTGTATTACAAACTTATTGCGGTGGATTACAGATATAACATGTCTGAATTTTCGGAGGTTTTAGTCATCGAAAAGCCGGATGTTATTCCGCCCTCTTCCCCCGTATTCAAAAATTATGAGGTAAAAGACGGTCAAGTATATCTAGAATGGGCCAATAGTTCGAGCGAGGATGCCAAAAAGCTTTTGTTGTATCGAAAAGAAAATGATCAAAACGAATGGTCCTTGATTTTGGATGATGAGAAGAAAACCGAAAATTTTCTTGACAAGAATGTAACCGAAGGCAATCAGTACAGCTATGCCGTTGTTGCCAAGGATAAGAGCGGATTAGAATCATTGCCTTCCCCATTAGTCCATGTGCTCCTTCCAAAATCATCAGTGATGCCTGCGGTAAAGGGATTCTTTGCACAGGTAAATGCAGCTGATAAAAGAATTGAATTGTCTTGGTCCTACGATCAAAAGGAATTGGACGGTTTTGAGATTTTTAAGGCGGAAGAAGAAAAACCTTTGCAACTCATGCTGATGGTGGCACCATCTGTAAAAAGAATTTCTGATGTAACGATTGCTATCAACACCAGCTACAACTATGCCATTAGGGCTTTATTTAAAGATGGTAGAATTGGGAAAATGAGTTTTTTCACGGTTAAATTTTAAGGGAATGAGAAAAATTTACATACTTATTTTATTGGGCTTTTGCGTAAATGCGATTGCACAGGCTACTAAACCAAAATATAGTTTTGTACATACTTTTAATTCAGGGCTTGAAGGATCATGGTGTAATGATCCGATGGGAAATTGGGGTTGGAGTTTTTTAGTGAACTCCACAGTGAACACAATGATAACCGATAACTTTACACCGGTTCACTGTATTTCAAGTTTAGATGAATATAAAGAATTTCAATTCGAAGCATTTCTTGATAAAAACTCTTTCATAAATTATAATGCTTATGGTACTAGTTATGGCAGGATAAATGGAGCACTTTCAATTATTCCATGTGATGACACAAACCCATCATCCATTTCTATAACCGCTTCTGAACTAATAATCAAAGGTTCTACTCCTTTTGTTGAAGTCTGTAGTTCTTATTTGGGTATCCATGATTTCAAACCTATTAACCTTTCTATCTCTTCTGCACCTACAGAAGTTTGCTCAGGAACAAATTTTACTTTAACAGCATCTCCAGCGGGTTTTCCAGATGTAGCCTATCATTGGCAATATTCTACCGATAATGAAATAACTTGGGTCAATTTTCCAGCTACCATGCAAAAAAGTGAAGGAAGTTCAGTAAGAACAACCAATGACACTCCAAATATTAATTTTTCTATGGATGAAATTCTTGGGACAAACCACAGTGATTTTTTTAATAAACAAATCTATTTCAGGTTAGGTTATGATGAAAGACCTTTTACAACAGCAACAGCAATTACTTATTCTGCTTGTGCACCAGTAGTTACCGGTATTTCATACGAAGGTCCAAAATGTTCTGGAGATACCATAAATAAAATAGAAGTCACTTTTGATAGAGAATTGTATATCGATAAAGGCGAAGTATTAAAATCTTTTTCCTTACGCGATCGCATAAATCCAATGATTTCGATTTTTCAATTTCTTACAGATGTAACTTTTAGTGGAAAAATGTTTTCATTTCAAAAAACTGATCTTGATAAAATAATATTAGAGAACGGACATAAATATTTTATACAACAACAAGCTTATATTGGCACTGCTGGCAAAGGAATTCTTGATAGTGATAGCCAGTATGATTTAGAATATGTAGCCCCAGCTGCGTTAAAATTCATTGCCACCAAAAAACAGGATGTAAGCTGTAATGGCGGTAGTGATGGCACGATCGAAATAAAAGTATGGGGAGGCACGCCAAAAACCGAAGGCTTAAAGTACAATTATTATGTTGATGGAAATCTATTAACACAAAATACAATAGAGACAACAACATCAGGAGAAACAACTGCAATACTGCCAGGGATTAGTGTTTTAAAAGATGTCAATGGACTAATAATCCCACATCAAATAAAAGTAACCGATGCTGAAAACTGTTTTGAAAAATAATAGAATGAGAAAAATTTACTTATTTATTTTGTTTTTTTCTGTGTTTCAATATGAAATACAGTCACAAACTATGCATGGAATATTAATTGAGTCGACTCTCTCAGACATTTATGGTAGATATGGGTCTAATAGGGGAAATCAAAGGGTTACCATTGGAACTTCTAGCATACTTAAAAACTATAATACTACAACTGCGGTTAGAATAGAATATGATTTTTTTTATGTGAATGACAATCCAATTTTATTAATTTGCCAAAGTTCAATGGACTTCAACCAAGAAAGGCCTAATTGTAACTCTGATGTAACAATTCCTTTCAATAAAGACCATTTTACTAACTATGAATTTGACGGATGTATAGGAAACTCAAAAATAATGGGAATCCATCTTGAAATGCTAAATCCCTCTAATCGTACCGTAGATGAACTGATAACATTAGAAAATGGTTGGAATTGGCAATATAGTTATGATACGATTTGGGTAGACTTTGACAATTCATTCCAAGATAAAAGACAGATTTCATTTAAAATAAATGAATTACAAAATTATATAGGTAAAAAATTTATTCATTTTAGGACAGGTTATAAAACTCAATATACAAATATAGTAACGTATGATATCGATATCAGCTCTCCAAAATTGGCAACAGCACCTGTTGTTACTAATCCTAATTGCAGTTATGATAAAGGTAATGTAACTTTTACCTTTGAGAGTCCTTTAGATATGAAAGAAGGGGATGAATTAGATTTATATTGTTCCTCTATAGATGAAGCTACTTTAAAAAATACCGTCGTTAAGTACAATCAAATAGTTAACAATAGCTATGTTTTAGACAACTTAGATGAAAATAATTATAAATTTTCATATCAAGTACGTCAAAAAGAAGGTGCAATAACCTCTCTAGAGCCAAAAGTAGGAGAAAAAAATACTTTTACAATAACGCCACCAGATCCCTTAAAATTCACCGCCACCAAAAAACAAGATGTCTTATGTAATGGCGGGGATACCGGTGAAATTGAAATTGAAATCTTGAGTGGCATTGGGCCTTATCGTTTTTTTGTAGATAATGCAGAGAAAACTGCCACATTAGAAGGTGGGAAATATATAATCAGAGGACTATCTACGAATCAGGCTAGTTCGAAAGTGTACGATGTAAAAGTAACAGCTAACGGCTGTGTAGAAAAAAATCCTTAGAGGATTAAAGTCCGAATTTTATGAAACAAATATATTCAGTAGATCATCTATCCTATTACTTGAAACAAAATAAGACATTGGCAATGAAAAAAAATGCAAGCGTGAACAAATTAATATCAATATTACTGTTCTTTTTTACTGTGGTGGGATTTGGGCAGGCCACCCCTGCAAACCCTAGTCCAGTAATCAAGTTGACTGAAGTTATACCAGTAGATGCCAATGGAGCGAGACCGGTTACGATTAATCAGCCTTTAACTGCTATTACCAGCACCCCACAAATTGTTGATGCCGAAGATTATAATTCTGCTACAGGTTCTAATATTATAACTATTTCTGGAGGGACTGGACCTTATAAATTGACATATAAAAAAACTTCCGATTCTGAATATAGTGCTGATATTGATTCGGATAGTTCAAGCAAAGTCTATTTATCAAATCTCACTAATGGAAAATATGAATTTACTATTAAGGATAAAAACGGATGTTCCTTACCAACAACAGGCTCTTTTACAATTGGGGTATTTAAAGTGACAATAGTATTGGAGCCAATAAAATGTTTTGGAGATTTAACAACTTTAAAAGCACAAATTACAAATGACCCAGTAGTAAACTATACCTCTACGTATTTATGGTCAGACAAGAGTACATCTAGTTCCACTACTGGCGGAATTATAAATAATGGTGGATCTTATAGTGTTACAGTAACTCAAAATGGCATAAATAGAACCGATAATTTAAATTTGACTAATTTAAATCAGCCTACGAAACTAACCTGCACAACATCTTCAACTCCTATAAAATGTAATAATACTAAAACTGGAACCATAACATTAACACCCTCAGGAGGAACTAAACCCTATAGCTATCAATTTTATGACAGTGCACGTAATAAAATTGGTGACAAATCAGGAAACATTGCAATTGCCGATAATTCTGTTTCCGTGGAAGGCTTTCCAGCTGGTTCCTATAATGTGATAATTACTGATGAAAATGATTGTATTTGGGATAATACGACACAATATCCCATCGCCATTAAAATCAACGTTGATGACATTGATCCGTTATCAGTTTCTCTTAGGTCACAAGACCCTCCAAGTTCAAAAAATGCCAGTGATGGGTCCATTCAAATTTCGGCATTTGGCGGAAGTGAAAATTATAATTATACTTGGACTAAATTAAATGATCCCAGTTTTGTAAGTACTAACAGTGCCTCTGTAAACAACCTGACAGAAGGTCTTTATGAAGTGATAGTAAGTGATCAAAATGGTGGAAATTGCTCTGTTAGTATTTCAATAAAGTTACAAACTTTATCTGTTGCTGTTTCTATAGAAAACAATAAGTGTAATGGAAATTCTCAAGGTAAATTAGTTGCAGTTGCAAGTGGAGGAAAATTAATAAATGGTAATCAGTATTCTTATAAATGGTACAAAGATGCAATTGTCTTGGATTCTGAATTAAATAGTGATCTATCAAATGGAGTTATTTCCGGACACAAAGAAGGAGACTACATTGTAGTGGTCTCTGATGGAATCACAAGTATTTCTTCGGTTATAAAGCAACTTATAGATCCACTTGCTTTAAACGCATCCGTAACCACTACAAATGTTAGTTGTCATGGCACTGCTACTGGAGAAATAAAAATCGTTTCAACAGGGGGTACAATAGATACTTCAGGTTATCAATATACTTGGAGTAAAGTGGGGATTTTATCTAATAACGGAGCTACTAATTCTAATCTAACCGCTGGAGTATATACTGTAACGGTTACTGATAGTAACGGATGTTCTCTCCCATTAGCAGATATAAAAATTAGCAATGAAAATGATCTTATAACTATTGAAGCTTCGACAATAAAAGAAGTTTCTATTTATGGAAAAAATGACGGGGCTATCAAGCTCGCAGCAACAACAGGAGGTAGTGGCGCTTACACCTACAGCTGGACTTACGATAAAGACCCCGCTTTTAAATCAACAGCCAAAGATATTTCTAATCTATTTTATGGTCGTTATACGGTAACCGTTACAGACAGCTACGGTTGTCCCGTCTCAAAATATTTTGATATAACGCAACGAGATGAGCTAAAAGTAGACTTAAAGGAAACGGCATCTATTTATTGCTTTGGTACTCATACAGGAGCTTTAAAAGCAGAGGTTACTGGAGGTTTTGGATTGTATAAATTTCAATGGTTCAAGAACAATGAAGTGGTTCCATTTTCAGATAAAATGACTGTCGAGGAACAATACGCTGGGAATTATAAAGTCGTTGTAACGGATACTGCTAATCCAGATGGCCCTTATGCAACAGCAACGGCTATTTATACTTTAACAGAAATTCCAAAGCTAATCGTAAGCCTTACCGAGCAAACCAATGTATTGTGCCATGGTGAATGGACTGGAGCAATAGATATAAACGTAATTGGCGGGACAAAAAACTATGATTTCAAGTGGCAAAAAGAGGGTGTGCCCTTTGCAACTACTGAAGACTTAAGCCTTCTGGAAGCAGGGACCTATGTGGTTACTGTTACAGATAGTCATGGGTGTTTCGATAATTTATCGGTTACCCTTATAGAACCTGAAAAAAGTTTGGCTATAAAAAATGAAACAGTAACGCATCTTAGTGGTTATCAAACTAAAAATGGTAGCATCTCTGTAACCATAGAAGGTGGTACTCCTAATTATACTTACTTATGGGAAAATACCGCTACTAATGCTGGAATAGGAAATACACCTGAAGTAAAAATTGAGACCATTGGAACTTATAAATTGACCGTTACTGACGATCACGATTGTATCTTTATTAAAGAATATAAAATTACAGAACCAGAGGAGTTAATTATATCTAATTTAGTAGAAAGTAATACAAACAAATGTTTTAACGATAATACTGCCACGATCACTTCAACGGTTATTGGTGGTGTAATTCATTACACCTACTACTGGACAAAGAGTGGTGATGCTACATTTTCAAGTTCAGAAGCCAGTCCTTCTACTCTTTATGCAGGTACCTACAACCTTATAGTAGTAGATGCAAATGGAAATACCACAAACAAAACACTAGAGATAAAACAGCCTGACGAATTGATCGTTGTGCCCACAGTTACTGATGCTAAATGTTATGGAGGAAACTCAGGCGGTATAAGCTTAACTATTTCTGGAGGTACAGGTAAGTATACCATCGTATGGACTAATGGAAAAAACAAGGACAATCTAGTAAATAATTTATTGGTAGCAGGTACTTATGGCTATACGGTAACAGATGAGAATTTTTGCGTAAAAAGCGATAACAATATACTAGTAAGAGAACCTGCTGATTATTTTATCAGTAACATCAATAAAACCTCGCTTTTGTCCGTTGGAATAGACCAAGCGAGTATCGAAGTTAGCGTTCAAGGAGGTACCGCTCCCTATAAATTCGAATGGCTAGACGCCACTAGAAATTCGGTAAAGGTGGATAATAATGCCGATAACAAAGCGACCCTTATTCTGGATAATATTCAAGTAGGAAAATATTACGTTTTAATTACCGATAATAATGGCTGTGTTATAGATAGAGACCTAGATAAAGAAGACCCTTTGTCAGCGGTACTAACACAAATTAACACAAACCTATGCCATGGAGACCTTACAGCGTCCATAAAAGCAACTGCATACGGTGGAGCGCATAATTATTATTACAAATGGTATACTACAGCTAATCCTACCGTCGAAATTCCAGTACTAGACCGAGAAAACAATACACTTTCTGGTGTGGGAATAGGATCATACTATGTTGTGGCATACGACTCTTTTGGAAAATCAATTCAAAGCGAAGCCATAACCATTGGTGAACCAGATCAATTAACGCTCGATTTAAAAGCAGATTACACACTTTGTGGCGAACAAAAGGACTGGGAAATTACCTCGACCGTCACTGGTGGAACACTGCAACCTTCTTCCTCCTATGCCTACTACTGGAATGGAATTAAAGGAAACAAAGATTTAAAGCAGGCTTCCCCCGGGAAATATGCCTTGAAAGTAATTGATGACAACAATTGTTCCATAGAAGGTTCTATAGAACTCCTCAAACCCAAAAGAATGGCATTGGAATTAAAAAAAATAGACCCTACTTGTTTTGAGGGTTCCGATGCTTCGATAACTACAATTATTACAAACGGCACGGCTCCATATACTTACGAATGGAGTACTGGAGAAAAAACGGTAGCGATAGCAAACCTTACAGCAGGCGAATATAAATTGACGCTAAAAGATTCTAGAGGTTGTACGGCGGTACAAACTATTGTTATCGAAAATCCTGTAAAAGGAACCATTGATCTTGGACCAGATGTAACCTTATGTATCGACCAGACTTATACAATTAATGCGACCATCAGTGATACAAAAGCCTCCTACAAGTGGAGCTCTGACAAAGGCTTTAGTAGTACTAACCCTATTGTAACTATAACTCAAGCGGCTAACTACCAATTAGAGATTACCACCGGACTGGGATGTCTAATTCAGGATGACATTAGCATTCATTTTGAAAATGCAGCCATTGATGCCGTATTTGCCATTTCGTCCCAGGTCTTTGTTAACGAAAGTTTTGTTATCGTCGACATCAGTAATCCTAAAGCAGACAGTATTCAATGGATCTTACCTGCCAGTGCAAAAGTGACTTCCAAAAACACCGATCTTGCAGAAATGAGTTTTGATACCGCTGGTGAATATGAAATTACTTTGCTCACCAAAAAAGGAAACTGTACCGCCTCGCAAACTAAAAAAGTATTGGTGGTGACCGGAGAATATAAAGATCCCGACAGTATGGATCTACAGAAAAAGTTTGATATGACAATCTATCCTAATCCATCCACCGGTAAATTTACAGTAGCTGTAACTCTTGACAAAGTGATGCCTGCCAGTATTAAGATTTATAATTTATTAAACAACACGATTGTAGATTCCAAATCAGAGGTTGGGAAAGACAATTATTCCTTCAATTTTAATTTAAACGGTCTCACCGCCGGTGTGTATTTTGTTCTCTTTGAATCGCAACAAGGAACTAAATTAAGAAAGATAATTATTAACTAACAATGTCTATTTCAAGTAGTAGTGTGCCCAGTAATAGAACTATGGATTTATACCTTTTTTCGCTCCCACTTTTAGTGGGTACTAAAAAGTATAAAAGATTAAATAATATGATTTTAAAAAAAATACTGCTTTTAGTTGTACTGCTTTTAGCCACAACTGCGGCCTTTTCACAAAGTTTCAATGTAGAACAAGTAGGTAAGTCAAAGTTGATAAACGTATCCGGTGGTTTCTCTGCTAACTCCGTTTTTTATTCTGGGAACGCGCCTAGGGAGCCTTTTACCTATTTTCTAAACGGAAACATCAACTTGAACATCGCAAACTTGTATAATTTGCCTTTCTCCTTTTCGTATTCCAACTTAAAGTTTGGATATAACAAACCTGTTTTAATAAATAGGCTCAGCATACATCCGTCCTATAAATGGATTACGGCTCATATAGGGGATGTCAGCATGAGTTTTTCTCCCTACACTTTAAGCGGACATCAATTTTCTGGTGTGGGCATTGACCTAACCCCTCAGGGTAATTTTAAAGTGAGCGCCATGTATGGACGCTTGCTAAAAAGTAGTGAATACGACAGTACCATTCCTAGTTTGATCCCTAACTATAAACGCTATGGCTATGGTTTTAAAACTGCCTATACGCTTAACAAAATTAACTTAGGGCTGACTTTTTTTAAAGCCAAGGACGTAAATACTTCCCTAACAAACCCCATTCCTTTTGAGCTGGGAATAACTCCCAAAGAAAATTCAGCCATCAGTTTTGAAACTTCTTTTAACCTATACAATAAACTGCAAGTTGTTGCTGAATTTGCAAACAGCTCCATCACCGAAGATACGAGAGAAGCAGGCTCTGAGCGATCTAAAGGTATGGCTTCTTTGTTTTTAAACTCGAATAACAGCACAAAAAACTACAAAGCCATAAAAACCCAATTAATCTATCCTGCGGGGAATGGAACCCTAGGATTAGGGTATGAAAGAATCGACCCCAATTATAGAACCTTGGGTGGTTATTTTTTTAATAATGATTTAGAGAACATTACTTTAAATGCTACCCAAAATTTATACAATAATAAGATTACGTTAGCCTTAAACGCCGGTTTACAAAAAGATGACTTAGAAGATCAGAAAAAAAGCCAATCAAAAAGGCTAGTTTCCTCGGTCAATCTAGGCCTAAAACCCAATGAAAAATTAAACATAGATCTTAGCTATTCTAATTTTCAATCTTTTACCAATAGTAAAAATCAATTTGATTACATCAATCAAACATCTCAATTTGATAATCTGGATACCTTAAACTATAGACAAGTGACCCAAAATGCCACTTTTAACCTGAACTATCTGTTGCGAAATGAGAAAACACAAAAACGATCCATGGGAATTAACCTCTCTGTCCAGGATGCGGTAAACCAGCAACAAGGCCAAACTTTACAAGGTGGAGCCAGTACTTTTTACAATTCGGCACTTTCTTACCTTATTGGTTACCCAGATCGATCCTTAAACATCGTGGGCGCACTGAATTCGACCTTCAGCCATTTAGACGCCAGCAATAATTTAATCTTGGGACCTACATTAGGGGTAAATAAAAATTTTATGGATAAAAAAGTAAGCACTTCTTTTTCCAGCAGTTACAACACCAGTTTTAGCGACGGTAAAAAACAAACAGATGTGTTTAATTTTAGACTCAGCGGAAATTACCTGTTGCAGGAAAAACACAACTTTAATATGGCAATCCTTTCGCTTTTCAGCAAAAGAACCACAGGCAGTTCCTCTGATTTAACGGCAACACTAACCTACTCCTACTCCTTTGATAAGATCAAAATAAAACGATTGCCCAAAGAAACGCTTTCTAGGGAAAGGGATACTTTGGCCGCTATAATAAAGATTAACTATAATAAAATAACGTTAGAAGGGACAAGAGAAAGTATTCTTCAACAATTGAAAACCCTACAACAAAACATTAAACCAATACCTCCAGAAAGCAGCAACAAACTGGATACGCTGTTGAGCACCGCACAAAAAACAAGTAATGACAAGCAGTTTAAAGAAAAAGTTTATGACTATCTCGAAGCATTAGAAGCAAACACTAACAATGCCCAACACTTCAATCAATCGGTCACAAATGTGATTCAGAAATTGCGAAAGGAATTGCAAACAAAAGATAAAAGTATAGAACACCCTTATAAATTGGCTCTAGCCAAAGTCAATTCCCATCCAGCACATGATATCGATAAAGACAGCATCCAAGATAAAGTGGGGTATCGTTCGTATTTAAAATTATTGGAACACAGTAAAATAAGCGGAGAAAAATTACTTCGCCATCGATGGATGCTTGCTGAATTTACTGCCCTTTCTAAAATGGATGAAACTGAATTAGAGTTAAACGAATATTTAAATAGTTTTAAAATGCAAGAAAGCGATGAAGCCTTTAAGATGATTTCCAACAAAGAAAAAGAAATTGTATTAGAAGACTATTTAGAACAGCACCTCATCCCGTTCTATCATGCACTGGCCATTAAAAATACAATAGGTAAAGAAGCCAGCATCCGATAAATCATAGAAGACAAAAAATAATTATTTGTTATAAAAATAAAAACACATTACAATGCCAAAAAGACTCCTGCTCCTACTACCTCTGTTTTTGTTATCCCTACTGGGTCAAGCCCAAAGTTATCCCGTTACGATAAGTACTCAGCTA
>JAAFGY010000066.1 GCA_010365135.1 Flavobacterium sp. | reverse complement strand
ACAATCTTTAATAATTTAATCAAAAGAATGGTCAAAGCTGATAATATTACACATCAAAAAATGATATGTAATTAGATGCAGACCTCAATAATTTTTTAACTGTTAATGCCACTGAACACTAAACCTGATCACTGACCACTTTTTTTACTTCCCCTTAAATTCCGCTTTTCTTTTTTCCAAAAAAGCCGTTGTTCCTTCCTTAAAATCACCAGTGGCAAAGCAGTCACCAAAATTTTTGATTTCGACATCAAATCCGTTTACGCCCGAAGCAAAGTTAGCATTTACTGCTTCTATGGCTTTGCCAATGGCAATGGGAGAATTTTTCATAATTCTGGTGGCAATCGTCATATAAGCTGAAAACAACTCGGATTGTGGCACAACATGATTGACCAATCCATACATTTTTGCAGTTTCGGCATCAATCATTCCAGCAGTTAGAATCATTTCCATTGCACGACCTTTGCCAACCAATTGTGACAAGCGTTGTGTTCCGCCGTAGCCTGGAATAACGCCAAGTGAAGTTTCTGGCAAACCCATTTTGGCATTCTCAGAAGTGATTCTAAAATGACAAGCCATAGCCAATTCCAATCCACCTCCAAGCGCAAAACCATTGATGGCAGCGATTACGGGAGTTTTCATGTTTTCGATAAAATCGAATAAAAGGTGCTGTCCTTGTCCAGCTAATTGTGAACCTTCTTCGGCTGAAAAATGAGCAAACTCGGCAATATCAGCACCAGCCACAAAAGCTTTTTCTCCGCTTCCGGTGATGATAATTACTTGTACATTGGGATTTTCATCTACTAATTTTAAAGTTTCGTGCAACTCTTGAATCGTTGCTTTGTTTAAAGCATTTAACTTTTCTGGGCGATTGATAAAAATAGTGGCGATGCCTTTTTCGTGTTCTAAAATGATGTTTTCTAATGCCATAATTTACTGCATTTAAGGGTTTATAATGGGCAAAAAAACGGTAAATGTAGTTCCTTTTCCTTTTTGGGATTCGAATGTGATGGTTCCGTTGTAATTTTCGATAATGTTTTTAATAATGCTCAAACCCAAGCCCATTCCGCTCGATTTGGTGGTAAATTTGGGTTCAAAAATCCGATCAAAATTTTCAGGTCCTATTCCAATTCCGTTATCGGCAACATTGATAATAACATTGTTGGACGCTTTTTTGATGTTTACGCAAACTGCTTTGTTTTTTTGATTTTCGGGAATAGCTTGGATGGCGTTTTTCACTAAATTGGTAATAATTCGTATAAGCTGCGTCCGATCAATTTTCGAAATAATCTCCTCTTCTTCAGCTTTAAAGTGAATGTATTCTTCATTGAAAATATCCATTGTCAATTCGACCACATCGACCACATTCAAGGTTTCGTTTTGTTGTGCTGGCATCGATGCAAAATTCGAAAATGCCGAAGCGACAGAACTCATCGTATCAATTTGTTGAATCAAGGTTTCAGAATAATCGTTGATCTTTTGTTTCAAATTGGGGTCGCTTGGATCAAATTTTCTCTGAAAACTTTGCACTGTCAATCGCATGGGTGTCAATGGATTTTTGATTTCGTGCGCCACTTGTTTGGCCATTTCTTGCCAAGCTTCTTCCCGTTCGCTTTGCGCTAATTTCAAGGCACTTTCTTCCAATTCATCGACCATTGCATTATAGGCTTTTATCAAAAGGTTGATTTCTTTGCTGTTGGCTTCGAGAACAATTTTCTCATTTTTTTGGTTCAAACTGGTTTCACTTAATTTATCCGAAATGGTTTTTAATGATTTTGTGATATAAGACGAAAGGAAATAGGCTACAGCAAAAGCCACCAAAAGCATAAAAGAATACACTTGCGCCAATCGAATCAAGAAATTTTGCAATTCAGTTTGATAATAACTATCATCTTCTACATAAGGTAAATTCAAAATCCCCAAGGGTTTAAATTTGTCGTCTTTGATCAAACTATAAGAAGAACGGTTCTTTTTTCCTTCAATATTTTTGATGTCAATATATCGTTTTTCGATGGAAGATTGAACGAGTTTTATAATGTATTTTGGAATTGGCGGAGCAACAGGATCAATTGAAAAGTTGGATTTCGAAGATTTTAAAAGCTTTCCGTCCAAACTATAAATATTAATTTCAAGATTGTGAATGTCGGATAATTCGTGAATTTTATCCTTAAAAATCAACGATAAATTATGAGGCGTAAGCGGATAAGTCGTGTTGGTCAGCACATAATTGATGTTCTCTTTAATAGCATCTTCTTTTCGATCCAGCTTATCCTGATGGTATTGTTTTGCTTCGTTTTTGAATTGAAAAATCGAAATTGTGGCCAATAATACCGAAGCTACAATAATCAATAGTATCATTGAAAGGAAAATCCTAATTCGCAAGGAAAGCATTGATATTTTGAAGCCGTTGAGCATATTTTTCAGTATTCAGTGATCGGTTTTCTAGTTTTCAGTTAGCAACTTGTGTCCAGAGTTTCGTTTTTTATTCCGACAGCTGAATACAAATACTGATTACTGATCACTATTTTTCTCTCGAATTCTTTTGTAAAACTTAAAGCCAAGCATAATCAAAATCGAAAATAGCATAATGCCAACAACTCCATAAATCCAGTTCACGGCGTTTTTTAGAATGACCAAAAACACAACGGCAAACAAGATAATTGTAGCACCTTCGTTCCACAAACGCATCTGATTTGTGGTATATTTTACTTCGTCATTTTGCAATTCTTTGAATATTCTTTGGCATTTATAATGGTATAAATACAGCGCAAAAACGAAGCCAAGTTTCACGTGCATCCAAGGCATTTGCAACCAAGCGTTGCCCATTTCCGTAAAAAATAGCATCCAAAACGCAAAAATACTAGCTAAAACCGCTGAAGGCCAAGTGATAATGTACCACAAGCGATAGGTCATTATTTTGTATTGTTTCTGCAAGATTTCTTTTTCGGGCGAAGGTTTGTCGTTGGCTTCAATTTGGTAAACAAACAATCGAACAATATAAAAAAGTCCGGCAAACCAAGTGATGACAAAGATGAGATGAAGGGATTTCAGGTAGTTGTAATAGTCCATTTTAGTTGCTTCAAGTTTAAGGTTTAAGGTTTATGCGCGTTAATCAACTTTAAACCTTAAACCTTTAAACATTTTTTATTTAGCCCAATCATTTATCCAATTTCCCACTGTTTTACACCATTGGTCATCATCGTTCAAACAAGGAATTGCCAAGAAATTCTCGCCTCCGTGTTCCTTGAATTGATGATTGGCTTCCATTGCAATTTCTTCCAATGTTTCTAGACAATCTGAAACAAAAGCAGGTGTCACAACGGCTAAGTTTTTAATTCCTTTCTCGGGCATTTTGTTTACTTCAACATCAGTGTAAGGAGTCAGCCATTTGTCTCCAGCTAAACGGGATTGAAAAGTCTGGCTGTATTTTCCTTCTGGAATACCCAAAAGTTTTACCACTTGTTTTGTGGTTTCGTAACATTGGTGACGGTAACAAAATTCGTGTGCTGGCGAAGGTGTGTTGCAACAAGAACCGTCAATTTTGCAATGCGATTTGGTAATATCTGTTTTGCGAATGTGTCGTTCTGGAATTCCGTGATACGAAAATAATAAATGATCATAATCAAAACCTTCTAAATGAAATTTAATAGAATCGGCAAGGTTTTTTAAATAATCTGGCTTATTGTAAAATGCAGGAACTACCGTAAATTTCATTTCCGGGAAATGTTTTTTACGCAACTCTTCTGCCAATTCTAAAATGGTCGTTGTCGAAGCCATCGCATGCTGAGGATACAATGGAAAAAGCAACACTTCGTCGATGCCTTTGTCGTGCAATTCCTGTAATCCAGATAAAAGAGATGGTTTTCCGTAACGCATCGCCAAGGAAACCGGAATGTCAACCAATTTTTTTACTTTTTCGTGCATTCTTTTGGAAATTACGACAAGTGGAGAACCTTCGTCCAACCAGATTTTGGCATAAGCCGCTGCCGATTTTTTAGGTCTTGTTTGAAGAATAATGCCGCGAACTAACAAAGCACGTAACAAAAAAGGAACGTCAATTACGTATTTGTCCATTAAAAATTCGTCTAAATACGGTTTTACGGCTGCCGCTGTTGGACTTTCGGGTGAGCCGAGATTTACTAATAATGCTCCTTTCATATTTTATTGTTTGGTTTTACTCCCTCTTAGTTTCTGAACTCTGATGGGTTTTAATGATTCTTTATTATTATTTTACATATTTGGATTAATCGCCATCAAGTATTTTTTTGGTGTGGTTCCAAATTTCTTTTTAAAAGCGGCGATAAAGTGACTTCCTGTGCTGTAGCCAATTTTCAAACCAACTTCATTTACATTATAGGAACCGCTGTCCAATAATTTTCGGGCGGAATCCATTTTATAATCGAAAAGAAAACCATAAACGGTATCGCCATAAATTTGTTTGAAACCCATTTTTAATTTCTTCAATGTCAATCCAACTTCATCGGCTAATTCTTGTAAACTTGGCGGTTCAGCCATATTGGCAAGAATGATTTCTTTGGCCTTTTTTATTTTTATAACGTTTTCTTCGTCAATCAAAAACGGACATTGTTCTTCATTAGGATCTTCGGTTCGATTGAAATACAGACTCAATAACTCGTAACCTTTGCCTTTGTAATACAAGTTTTTTATAGAAGGATGCAAATTATAATGAAACAATTGACTTAAAACAATCGCCATCGAAGGACTAATATCTCCTTCTTTATAATATTTTTTATCCTTGTTATCATCACTCAAGAAAGTAATGTAATTGGCTTCGGAAGAAAATAAATTATGAAATTTTTGGATGGAAATGATTACCGAAATTACCCAAGAATTTGGTGCTATTTCTAGGTTTAAAGGCAATTCTTTTTGTGGATTGTAAAGCAATAAAGATTTTTCTTCTTTCAAATCCAACGCGTAATTCCCTTGGTTGAAAATAAACTTGGCCTTTCCCTTTAGTCCAAAATGGAATTGGATTAATCCGCTTTTGACTTCACGCTGGGTGTAATAAATTTCTTCGCCATCGTTTTGAAACCGAAGTAGGGTAAAGTCGTCTTCAATTGGTATAATATCTTGAGAACTCATTGCGACATTTTATTAAATAGGATGATTATCAAACTTTTTAATACCACTACATATTAAATATGAAAGGTTGATTTCATCACAAAAATAGTGTTTTTTACAAGAAATTATATTGATCGCCCCTTTGTTCGTAATTGTTGGAGTATAAAAAGTGTAAAACCATTTAATAATGTGCTCAAAATTATGTTGTTATATAAAAAATATCATCTTAATAATTAGTATATATAACAAAAAATTAAAGCCCAATAACATACTGTATTGGACTTTTAAAGCAAAAAAACAAATCAATATGAACAAAATGTTTCTATCTTTTCATTAGTGTAAATTTATAAATAGTTTGGTAAGAAGTAGGGTAAAGTGAGGTTCAACTGTTTAATATCTTGGGAACTCATTGCGACATTTTTTTTTAATAATATGATAATTATCAGGTTTTTGTTAATAAATACATTATATATTTGTTATATGAAAGCTTGATTTCAGTACAAAAATGTGTTTTATAAATTGAAATTTGATATTTATAAACAAAATTCATCTGGCGATACAAAAAGTACTTTAAGCGTTGTTTTAATAAAAAGGGTAATGATAACTTTGTCCGCCCGATCTTAAAAAGAGTAATCTATGGAAAATCTAAACGTACCAAAACACAAAACTTTCTACTCCATTGGATTAAGTTACAAGAAAGCTGATGCAGAAGTTAGAGGTAAATTTAGTTTAGACGCCAAAACCAAAACCAAAGTTTTACTTCAAGCCAAAGAAGAAGGTATTGAAAGCTTAATTGTAACATCTACCTGCAATCGCACCGAAATATACGGTTATGCAGATCACCCTTTCCAATTAATTAAACTGATTTGCGAGAACAGCAACGGATCCGTTGAAGAATTTCAAAAAGTAGGATTTGTATATAAAAGTCAAGAAGCTATCGATCATATGTTTCGTGTAGGAACAGGTTTAGATAGTCAAATTCTTGGCGATTTTGAAATTATTGGTCAGATAAAAAACAGTTTTGAAGAGGCGCGTTCTTTGGGTTTAATCAATGCTTTTTTAGATCGATTAATCAATACAGTTATTCAAACCAGCAAAAGAATTAAAAACGAAACCGAAATTAGTTCTGGCGCAACGTCAGTGTCTTTTGCCGCAGTGCAATATATAATGAAAAGTGTTGAGGAAATTGGCAATAAAAATATACTGCTTTTTGGAACTGGAGAAATTGGTAGAAATACCTGTGAAAACTTGGTAAAACATACCAAAAACGAAAAAATAACTTTAATAAACAGAACAAAAAGCACTGCCGAAATTCTAGCAGGAAAATTGAATTTGATTGTAAAAGATTATGCTGATTTGCACCTCGAATTACAAAAAGCTGACGTTTTAGTTGTGGCAACTGGAGCTCAAAACCCAACTATCGACCAAACATTATTGAATCTAAAAAAACCACTTTTGATTTTGGATTTATCCATTCCAAAAAATGTGAATGCCGATGTGCAAAAAATTCCTGGAGTCACTTTAATCCACATGGATTATTTGTCGCAAATGACCGATGACACGCTCGAAAGAAGAAAACAACACATTCCTGCT
Organism: Flavobacterium sp.; assembly: GCA_010365135.1. Taxonomy (GTDB): domain Bacteria; phylum Bacteroidota; class Bacteroidia; order Flavobacteriales; family Flavobacteriaceae; genus Flavobacterium. The sequence goes on along the minus strand of JAAFGY010000066.1, from coordinate 11,204 downwards.
GCCGAAGCCATTATTGAGGATATGAAATTAGAATTGAATACGTGGATGAATGGTCGAAAATTTGCGCCAACAATTCACGCATTAAAAGCAAAATTGAACGATATTGTTGCTGGAGAATTGACTTTTCAACGTAAAAAATTATCTAATTTTGACGAAGAACAAGCCGAATTAATCAGTTCTAGAATTATCCAAAAAATCACCAATCATTTTGCCAGTCACTTAAAAGACGAAAATACTTCGGTTGATGAAAGCATCGAGTTTATTGAAAAAGTATTTCAAATCGGTTTTTCAACTCCCAAAAAAGAACTTTCTATCGTCGAAGAAAAATACAAAATTACCTTATCATAGTAAAAATCTAAACGAACCTTAATATCTTTACGGTTTATAAAAAAAGAAAAGGTTTAATGGATTCAAACAAAACAATACGAATTGGAACTCGCGATAGCGAACTCGCACTTTGGCAAGCCCACACAGTTCAAAAAATATTAAACGATTTAGGCTATAAAACCGAAATTATTGCCGTGAAATCACAAGGCGACATCATTCTCGACAAGCCTCTTTACGAACTCGGAATCACAGGAATTTTCACAAAAACGCTCGACATTGCTATGATAAATGGCCAGGTCGATATTGCCGTGCATTCGATGAAAGATGTGCCAACGGCTTTGCCTATTGGAATTATCCAAGCGGCAGTTCTCGAAAGAGCCAACACTTTGGATATTTTAGTTCACAAAGGAAATCTCGATTTTCTCCAAGGACGCGGAACAATTGCCACCGGAAGTTTGCGTCGTCAAGCCCAATGGTTGCACAAATATCCCAATCATACAGTTGTAGATTTGCGCGGAAACGTGAATACTCGAATGCAAAAACTAAACGAAAGCGATTGGAGTGGAGCCGTTTTTGCCGCTGCCGGACTCGAACGCATCAACTTAAAACCAACCGATTTTATCGATTTAGAATGGATGATTCCCGCACCAGCTCAAGGCGCAATGGTAATTTTAGCCATGCAAAAGGATGAGTTTTGCAAAGAGGCTGTTGCCAAATTAAATCACAAGGAAACCGAAATTTGCACCCAAATCGAAAGACAATTTCTAAAAACGCTCGAAGGTGGTTGCACGGCTCCAATTGGCGCTTTGGCAAAACTAAACAACAACGAAATTCATTTTGTTGGGAATTTATTTTCCATCGACGGAAAAGAGAAGCTGGAAATCGAGAGAACCATTCCATTAGATAATTGGACCGATTTTGGGCAAGATTGTGCCAATGAAATTTTGGAAAAAGGTGGAGCACCTTTGATGAAAACGATTAAGAAAAGTTTGAAGAAATAATGCAAAATCCAATTAGTATTCTATCCACAAAAATACTTTTGAGTCATCAAAAGCAAGTCTTGTTGGATCTCGGTTTTTTGGTAACTGAAGCTAATTTTATTAAAACTGAAAACTCGGATTTTGACTTAAAAGAAATTAACGACAATTTGATTTTTAGTAGTCAAAATGCGGCTCAGAGTGTATTGCTTCATCCAAAATGTGAGGAATTAAAATCCAAAAACGTTTTTTGTGTGGGAATGAAAACCAAGGCTTTATTAGAAGAAAATGGTTTTAACGTTGAGGTTTACCTAGATTATGCTTCCGATTTGGCAGAAATTATCACCTTGATTTATTCCAAGGAAAGCTTTACTTTTTTTAGCGGAAATTTGCGAAAAGAAACCTTGCCAAAAGCCTTGAAAGAAGCCAAAGTCAACTTCAATGAGATTCAAGTATATGAAACGACATTAACACCACAAAAAATCAAAACTCCAGTTGATGGAATTCTATTTTTCAGTCCGTCCGGAGTTGAAAGTTATTTGAAGGATAACAAAATAAAAAACGAAATTTGCTTTTGCATTGGCGAAACCACGGCAAGCTCATTAGAAAAAACAACTCGAAATATAATAGTCGCAGATCAACCTTCGGTTGAAAACGTGATTGAAGATGTAATAGAAGAATTTAAATAATTGATTTATACTTGACAGGTTTTTGAAACATGTCAGGTATTTAAATAAAAACAAAATGATAAAGAACGACCTATTTTTAAAAGCATTAAGAGGGGAAACAGTTGAACGTCCACCAGTTTGGATGATGCGACAAGCCGGAAGATTTTTACCAGAATTTCGTGCTATGCGCGACAAATACGACTTTTTCACCCGTTGTGAAACGCCAGAATTGGCTGCAGAAATCACCGTGATGCCTATTCGCAGCATCGGACCAGACGTGGCGATTTTGTTCTCGGATATTTTGGTCGTGCCAAGAGCAATGGGCATTCACGTGGAATTGAAAGACAATTTGGGACCCATTATTCCAAATCCAATTCGCACGATGGAACATGTCAATCAGGTTTATGTTCCAGATGTAAACGAAACTTTAGGCTATGTTTTTGACGCCATAAAATTGACTAAAGAAATGCTCAACGATGAGGTGCCTTTAATTGGTTTCGCCGGTTCCCCTTGGACGATTTTCTGTTATGCAGTGGAAGGTAAAGGTTCTAAAAGTTTTGATACCGCCAAAGGATTTTGTTTCTCAAACCCTGTTGCGGCGCACACTTTATTGCAAAAAATCACCGATACGACCATTTTATATTTAAAAGAAAAAGTAAAAGCAGGTTGTGATGCCATACAGATATTTGATTCTTGGGGCGGAATGCTTTCACCATTAGATTATCAAGAATTTTCTTGGAAATACATCAACCAAATTGTAGAAGCTTTGGCAGACGAAACGCACGTTATTGTTTTCGGAAAAGGATGTTGGTTTGCGCTTGGCGAAATGGGCAAAAGTAGAGCTGCTGCGCTTGGAGTAGATTGGACTTGTTCGCCACGTAACGCCCGTTATTTGTCTGGTGGAAATGTGACTTTGCAAGGAAATTTTGATCCATCAAGATTGCTTTCGCCAATTCCTGTCATCAAGAAAATGGTGCACGAAATGATTGACGAATTCGGAAAAGATAAATACATCGCCAATTTAGGTCACGGAATTTTACCAAATATTCCTGTGGATCATGCCAAAGCATTTATCGATGCGGTGAATGAATACAAGCAAAAATAAGGCTTAAAAATGTTAAACAAAGGCTTAAGAGATCAGGAAAGTATTCGGATTGACAACATTCTAAAGATGCTTCATTCACTGACTTTTGTACCTGAATTCTGGAATTTAGAAAATTTGTTACTTCTCGAAAATGAGTTAAAAGATTTGGGAATGAATGTCGAAAGTCTTCGAGAATATAGCAAAGAAGAATTGATTGTTCATTTGGAACGGCTTCATTTTGATTGGAATCATTTCGAAATATTTGCCGATTTTTTAATCGCACTTTCGAAAGATAGACAATTTAATTTTTCTGAAAAAGCCATTGCGATTTACGATTATGTTCAAAAGGAAAGCAAGGTTTTTTCGTTTGGGATTTTTAATAAAATTGCAATTGCAAAAGCAAATTTGTAATGAATACGAAGCCATCATTACCTTCCCAAAAACGAAGAAATTATAACCTAAAACTATGAAAACTAAATTTACTTTAATATTAATTATATGTTTTGTCTTATTTTCTTGTAAAACATATACCATTCCTCCAAATAGTTTTAAAGAACAATTTATTGGGATAGACTCAACCGCTTTAAAATCAACGCAAATGAATTCGGCATTTCCATATACGTATAATGGATTAAATATAAGTTACAATTCGAATCATATTAAAAATATATATGTAATTGATAAAAAAGGAAACAAAGAAGTAATTGCAAATTCACCCGCAATTGAAATGAGAGTAACTTTAAAGAATAATAAAAAGTATTATTTTTATTTTGATACGGTTGTTTTACAAAATGATACATTAACAGGAGGAAGATCTAGATTTATGCCAAAACTTGTTAGAAAAATCCCTTTTGATAATATTGTTAAAATCGAAGTTCAAGATGGAGGAAAGAATATGAAATATTCTAATTAGATTAGAAAAAAAAATTATCAATACATACAAAACTTTCAATATTAAATCCATAAAAGATCGGAAGAGGTTTATTATAGGTTTAAAAAGATTAAAGTTATGACTAAAGAAACTGCCATAAAACTATTTGAAAAAAAACAAATTCGTTCGGTTTGGAATGAAGAAGTCGAGAAATGGTATTTTTCTGTTGTTGATGTAATCGAAGTTTTAACAGAAAGTCCTAATGCGAGAAAATATTGGAGTGTTTTAAAAACACGTCTAAAAAAAGAAGGAAGTCAGTTGGCTACAAATTGTAGTCAACTGAAAATGCAATCGTCAGACGGTAAGTTTTACCAAACAGATGTGGCTGATACAGAGCAAGTTTTCCGGTTAATTCAATCAGTTCCTTCGCCCAAAGCAGAGCCTTTTAAATTATGGATAGCCAAAGTAGCCCGGGAACGAATAGACGAAATTGAAGACCCTGAAATAGGTATTGACCGATTGATGGAAACTTATCTCAAAAAAGGATATTCTAAAGAATGGGTAAACCAACGGTTGAAAAGTATAGAAGTTAGAAAAGATCTTACTGATGAATGGGATAACCGAGGAGTGAAAAAAGGACAGGAATATGCCATTCTAACCGATGAAATTACCAAAGCTTGGAGCGGTTTGTCTGTCAAACAATATAAAAATCATAAAGGTTTAAAAAAAGAAAATTTGCGAGATAATATGAGTAATCTTGAATTAGTACTCAATATGCTTGCAGAAGCGACCACAACCGAAATTAGCAAAGAAAAAAAGCCTGCAACTTTTGCTCAAAACAAAAAAATAGCCAAACAAGGCGGAACAATTGCAGGAAATACTCGCAAAGAAATTGAAGAAAAGACGGGAAAAAAAGTAGTCAATAAGTTAAACGCTGTTGATTATTTTGAAAATAAAAAGGAATTGGAATAATGAAAGACAAATTCTACACCTACATACAAAACCTTCAAGACCAAATCTGTGCAGGATTAGAAGCGGTTGATGGTCAAGCCAAATTTCGTGAGGATCTTTGGGAACGACCAGAAGGTGGTGGAGGAAGAACACGCGTGATTGAAAACGGAGCAGTTTTCGAAAAAGGAGGAGTAAACATTTCGGCAGTTCACGGAAAATTGCCCGATTCGATGCAAAAATTATTCAACGTGGGCGAAGCTGATTTTTTTGCTTGCGGATTGAGTTTGGTCATGCATCCAAAAAATCCAATGGTGCCAACGGTTCACGCGAACTGGCGCTATTTTGAAATGTATGATGATAATGGAAATGTGATTCAGCAATGGTTTGGTGGAGGACAAGATTTAACGCCTTATTATTTGTTTGAAGAAGATGCAAAACATTTTCATCAAACCTGTAAAACGGCTTGTGACAAACACAATCCGGAATTCTATCAAAAATATAAAAAGCAATGTGACGCCTATTTTTGGAACGCGCATCGCAATGAAGGTCGAGGAATTGGTGGATTATTTTTCGATTATTGCAAAGAAAATGATGAAATGTCAGTAGAAAATTGGTATAACTTTGTAACCGAAGTAGGCAATAGTTTTCTTGAAGCCTATGTTCCAATTGTCGAAAAAAGAAAAAATGCACTATATTCGGAAGCCAATAGAACTTGGCAGGAAATTCGCCGTGGTCGTTATGTCGAATTCAATTTGGTACACGATAAAGGCACGTTATTTGGCTTAAAAACCAATGGCAGGATAGAAAGTATTTTGATGAGTTTGCCGCCACACGTTCAATGGGTTTACGACCATCATCCTGAAAAAGGAAGTGAAGAAGAAAAATTACTAAAAGTATTACAACAACCAAGAAATTGGATTTAGATTTCAAAAAATCTAAAATCTAAAATCTAAAATCTAAAATTAATATGTTTCCATTACAAAGAAATCGCCGTTTAAGAACCAACGAATCCATTCGTTCCCTAGTTCGTGAAACCTCATTAAGTCCAAGTGATTTTATGCTCCCAATGTTTGTTGCAGAAGGGAAAGACGTAAAAATCGCTATTCAATCAATGCCGGGAATTTATCGTCATTCCTTAGATAATACGATTAAAGAAGTCAAAGAAGCTTGGGATTTAGGTATCAAAGCGGTCAATATTTATGTAAAAGTAAGCGAAAACCTAAAAGACAACTTAGGTGTCGAAGCTTGGAATAAAGATGGATTGATGCAACAAACCATTCGCGCCATCAAAGACGCTGTTCCCGAAATGATTGTAATGCCCGACGTAGCCTTAGATCCTTATTCCATCTACGGTCACGACGGAATTATTAAAAACGGACAAATCATCAATGATGCCACGATCGAAGCCTTAACATTGATGAGTTTGAGTCACGCTGAAGCTGGTGCCGATTTTGTCGCGCCAAGCGATATGATGGATGGAAGAGTATTAGCCATTCGCAAAGCACTGGAAGAAAACGGTCATCACAATGTGGGAATTATGAGTTATAGCGCCAAATATGCTTCGGCATTTTATGGGCCATTTCGCGATGCTTTAGACAGTGCCCCAGTCGATATGGCAAATGTTCCAAAAGACAAAAAAACGTACCAAATGGATTATGCTAATCGCATTGAAGCCATTCGCGAAACATTGGATGATGTTGCCGAAGGTGCCGATATTGTGATGGTAAAACCAGGAATGGCGTACCTTGACATTGTTCGTGAAGTAAAAAATGCCGTTCACGTTCCCGTTGCGGTTTATCAAGTTTCTGGTGAATATGCTATGGTAAAAGCCGCCGCCGAAAGAGGATGGCTCGACCACGACCAGATTATGATTGAGCAATTGTATTGCATCAAAAGAGCTGGAGCGAATATTATTTCAACTTATTTTGCCAAAGAAGCAGCAAGATTATTAAATAAATAAACATGAAAAAAGTTATATTCTTATTCGCCATTTTAACCTTCTTATCTTGTAAAAAAGACGGTTCGGAGGAATCTTTTGGCAAACCAGAAACCTCAACCGAGGTTCAAAAACCGGAAGATTTGGGCGCAGTAATTTTTGCTGGAAAAGGAGCGTGTGTTGCTTGTCATAAACCCGACGTGAAACTTGTTGGGCCAAGTTTGCAAGACATTGCCAAAATCTATAAAGACAAAAACGGCGATATGGTTGCGTTCCTTAAAGGCGAAGGTGAACCCATTGTTGATGCAACGCAATATGCTGTTATGAAAGTGAATTTTGCTATAACAAAGACTTTTTCAGAAGAAGAATTAAAAGCTTTGGAGGCATACGTTTATTCCCATTTGAAATAATATCCTCTTGATTTTATTGAAGATTAGGAGCTTTTCCTGCTGTCATTCCAATCCACGCGGATTGCTTCGTGCCTCGCAATGACAACGTGGGATTTTCCCTCCCGTCAGGGCTAAAAAAAATAATCCATTTCACTCGAGATGGTTTTTTTATTTACAAAATTTGTCTTCAAACCAGAAAAAGATAAAGCTGCAAAATATGGAAACCGCTTACATCAAAACGCCTTTAGGAATTGCCAAAATAATAGGCGATAAAAACGGCATTTCAATTATTTCAATTTCTGATGAAGGAGAAGTTTCTATAAAGATTCCTACCATTTTAGAAGATGCAATTTCTCAACTCAACGAATATTTCGATGGGAAAAGAACTGATTTTACTTTTAAACTGAATCCATCTGGAACCGAATTTCAACAAAAAGTTTGGAACGGATTACTTGCAATTCCTTTTGGGAAAACGATGTCATATTTGGAGTTATCCAAGAAATTGGGAGATCTCAAAGCTATTCGAGCCGTGGCTTCGGCCAATGGAAAAAACCCATTATGGATTGTAATTCCTTGTCACAGAGTTATTGGAACCGATGGTTCACTGACGGGTTATGCTGGAGGATTGTGGCGCAAAAAATGGTTGCTCGAACACGAAAATCCTAGTAATCAGCAAAGTTTGTTTTAAAATGGTTGACACGAAGTACACCATTTGAATGAATTTTTTTATATTCGTATTTAATTACTTTCAAATTTGGCAAACCAAAGTTGAATTTATGAAAATTCGGTTAAAAAAATAAAGCATTATGATAGATAAAATCAACCTCAACAACATTCTGTTTCTCGACATCGAAACTGTTCCAGAAGTAGCTGATTTCAATACTTTGGATGATGAAATGAAAGGCCTATGGGAACATAAAACCCAGTACCAGCGCAAAGACGAATACACTCCGGAAGATTTTTATGATCGAGCTGGAATTTGGGCCGAGTTTGGAAAAATTGTTTGTATTTCTGTGGGCTATTTTACCATCAAAGGCGATATTCGAAATTTTAGAGTGACTTCCTTTTTTGGCGAAGAAAAGAAAATTCTGCAAGATTTTATCAACCTTTTGACCAATCATTTCAACCAACCGCAACATGTTTTATGCGGTCATAACGCCAAGGAATTCGACATTCCGTTCCTTGCTAGAAGGATGATTATTAACACTATTGCCATTCCCAACAAACTCAATTTATTTGGCAAAAAACCTTGGGAAATTCCACATTTAGATACGTTGGAATTGTGGAAATTTGGTGATTACAAGCATTTCACCTCTTTAAAATTAATGTGCAAAGTGCTCGGAATTCCATCTCCAAAAGGCGATATCGACGGAAGCCAAGTGGGTCACGTTTTTTATGTAGATAAAGACATTGACAGAATTGTAACTTATTGTGAAAAAGACACCATTGCCGTGGCGCAAATTTTCTTGCGTTTGCGACGTGAAGAGTTGTTGAATGAGGAAGAAATTATTCACGTGTAAACAATTTCAATCTCAAAATTCAATGGCAATTACAATTTCAAAAATATTCGATTTTGTGTGACGTTCGAAAATAAAGAAGCAATTTTTGATATATAAAATTTCTTTTATTGCCATTGCCATTGAATGTTGATATTGCCATTGATTTATTACATTTACAAAAATTATAAGTTATGGTATTAAGTAGATTTTGGCTAGTCATTTTTATTTCGTCAATTGTATTTGTGATTTTTAGTTTGTTTTCGGGCAACAGTTATACGATCGATAGTGTTTTGAACGGGAAAAAAGACGATCCTGTTTTAATTTCTGAAAAATATATGGATCAGGTTCCTGCTTTTATAAGAGACAGTATTAGCAAATCTCCAGATCAAACCTTCACTATCAATAGAGATACTTTAAATGCAGATACTACTTATGTTTATAAAAATAAAACCGTTAAAATTTTTAGCGGCGTTCAAAAATCGGACGGTTTATTGCCCACTTGCAAAAGCACATTAGTTGATTTGATCTTGCCCCTTATGGCTTATTTGGCATTTTTCTGTGGCTTAATGGAACTTTTAATTATTTCTGGAGCATCGGAAAAACTAGCCAAAGGATTGAGTCCAGTTTTTGTCAAAGTGTTTCCTAGTATACCTAAGAATCATCCTTCGATTTCCTATATGACCTTAAATTTTGCTGCTAATTTCCTGGGATTGGATTCAGCCGCAACACCATTTGGATTGAAAGCTATGGAAAGTTTGCAAGAACTAAATTCTGATAAAGATAGAGCGAGCGATGCACAAATCATGTTTATGTGTTTGCACGCCTCGGGACTTACTTTAATTGCAACGTCTATAATTGGCTATCGAGCCGCTGCCAATGCTACTAATCCCGCCGATGTGATGTTGCCTTGCATTATCACTTCTTTTATTGGTACAATTGCTGCTTTTCTAATCGTTGGAATTAAGCAAAAAATTAATTTCAAAAGTGCTTCTTTAGTAATCACATTGATGGTGTTAATTGCGGCAATCGTAGGGTTGTTGATGTACGTGAATCATCTGGATTTAATTGGTAAAAACTATTTTACTTCAAATCTTTCGGCGTTAATATTGATAGGAATTATTGTATTTACTTTGATCTTTTCGTTTATTAAAGAGAAAAAATTCACAGAAGCCAACACGACTGTTTATGAAACTTTTGTAGTTGGAGCCAACAATGGTGTAAAAACTGGCGTCACTATTTTTCCTTATGTTTTAGGAATGTTGGTGGCTATTTCTTTATTTAGAAACAGCGGTTTGTTTGAAATTATTAGCAACTGGATTGCCTTTGCTTTCTCTAATATGGGAGTAAGTAAACAAATTACCGACGCTTTGCCAGTAGCCTTGCTACGACCTTTTAGTTCTGCGGGATCACGAGGGTTTTTGATTGATTCAATGAATACTTTTGGTGCCGATTCAATGACTGGAAGATTAAGCAGTATTTTTCAATGCAGCGCCGAAAGCACCTTTTATGTAATCGCGGTTTACTTTGGTTCGGTTAACATAAAAAACACGCGATATGCCTTAGGAACGATGCTTCTAGTGGACTTGATTTGTGTTATTACGGCTATTTTTGTGGCGACTTGGTTTTTTTAGAGAGAATTCAAACAAAAAAACGCATTAAAAATCTGCCGGTAAAATTTCTCGCTTGCCAAAATACTGTTGGATTAATTTTGCTAATTCTTCTTTTTTAATTGGTTTTGAAATATAACCATTACACCCCGCTTCAATTGTTTTTTCTTTATCGCCTTCTAATGCAAAAGCGGTTTGAGCCAAAATTATTACCGTCTTGTTGAATTTTCTTATTTCCTTCGTGGCTTCATATCCGTTCATTTGAGGCATTTGAATGTCCATCATAATCAAGTCAAGATCTGGATTGTTCCGGCACGCTTCTACGGCTTCTAACCCCGTTTTTGCTATAACTATTTCTTTACCATAGGATTCAATAATTTTCAAAAGTAACATTCTGGAAATTTTATCATCTTCAGTCACGAGTATTTTTAGATTTTTAATCTCGGAAGTAGCTTGCAAGGCTGGTTTTTTGTTCTCTAAAATGTTGTTTTCCTTGGAGTTGATAAGACAAGGAAGTGTAAAATAAAAGGTTGATCCTATTTCGGGTTTACTTTCCACCCATATTTTGCCACCCAGCAATTCTACATAGGCTTTTGCGATGGACAAGCCTAAACCGGCTCCTTGTCGAGCCATTTTATCATTGAAATCCGCCTGAATAAATCGTTCAAATATAGCTTTCTGTCTGTCTTTTGGAATTCCGATTCCAGTGTCTTTGACAAAAAATTCAATATCAGTGCTCTTCTTTTCATAACCAAATTCAATTGTTCCTTTGCTGGTATATTTGATGGCATTTTTAACTAGATTAACCCGTTGGGTGTAATTAAATTATTTGATTTTTGATATTATTTATTGGTCTATCAAAGATAAATTTATTAATATATTGAATCAAAGTTAA
>JAAFGY010000065.1 GCA_010365135.1 Flavobacterium sp. | reverse complement strand
AACTTTATTATCTTTGAATTTCTATGGAAGCAATAAAAATTATCGAATGTCCACGCGATGCAATGCAAGGTATAAAGGCGTTTATTCCTACCGAAAGGAAAGTGGCATACATTCAGTCGTTGCTTCGTGTGGGGTTTGATACGATCGATTTTGGGAGTTTTGTTTCGCCCAAAGCTATTCCGCAAATGCAAAATACAGCCGAAGTTTTGGCTCGTCTCGATCTTTCCACAACACAAAGTAAATTGTTAGCTATTATTGCCAATACACAAGGTGCAATTGCTGCTTCGCTCCATCAACCTATTCAGTATTTGGGATTTCCTTTTTCGATTTCGGAGAATTTCCAAATGCGGAATACACACAAAACTATCGCCGAATCTTTGATAACTTTAGAAGAAATTCTAGAAATTGCTGATCATAGCAACAAAGAAGTGGTCGCTTATCTTTCGATGGGATTTGGCAATCCATATGGAGATCCTTGGAATGTGGAAATAGTGGGCGAATGGACCGAAAAATTATCCAATTTAGGCGTAAAAATCATTTCGCTTTCGGATACTGTTGGCAGCTCAACGCCAGATGTGATTCACTATTTGTTCTCGCATTTAATTCCAAAATATCAAAAGATTGAATTTGGAGCCCATTTGCACACCACGCCTAACAAATGGTTTGAGAAAATAGACGCTGCCTACAATGCGGGTTGCCGTCGTTTTGATGGTGCAATTCAAGGTTTTGGCGGATGTCCAATGGCGCGAGATGTTTTGACTGGCAACATGCCTACCGAGAAATTACTTTCTTACTTTACTTCCAAAAAAGAAAATACTACTACAAGTGCTATGAGTTTTGAAAGTTCCTACAACGAAGCATCAAAATTATTTGGGGACTTTCATTAGAAATACTAAAAAATAAATTACTTCGTTTTAAATACCAACGCACTAAATTTATGAATAAATTTTTAAGGATATTTATCCTGTCCCTTTTATTTTTATCGTGTTCCAGCGATTTAGACTTTAATCAAGTTAATGATTTGAAGCTAGAACCCGTTGTTGTCGCCAATTTAGCCTCTTTTGATATTCAGGCCAATAAATTTGTTGTGGGCGGAGTGGAACAACCTGTGACAGGAGATGTAATGGATTTTAATGTTTTTAAAGATTCTAATTTCAATGAAATCCTGAAAAGAGCTGATTTACACTTTGAATTTTACAATACTATAAACCGAGATTTCAAAATTAATTTGATTTTTCTCGATGCTAATAATTCACCGCTTTTTACTATTCCTTTTGACATTGCTGCCAATAGTAGTTTAACCAAAACCGAAATCTTTGAAAACACCAAGCTTGATCTTGTAAAGCAAACCAAAAAAGTTGCGTTTGTCATTACCTTGTTGCCCGGAACGCCTTTAACCGACAGTAGTTTGGGAAGTTTAAAATTGCGCTCAAATGCCATTATTTATTTCGTAATACAATGAAGAAATTGATAGTTTTTTTTGTTTTTTCTGTGTTCGGTAGTAGCTTTTCTCAAAATAAACAAATTTTGTATAATTTTACTTCCGTGCCTCAATCCTTGTTGAGTAACCCGGGTTCTGATGTGAAATACAATTGGTTCGCTGGCATTCCTTTACTTTCGGGTTTTTCAGCAAGTGCAGGTTCGAGCAGTTTTTCTGCTTTTGACTTATTTGCTAATAATGGAGTAGATTTTAATGCCAAATTGCGTAATGTTGTGTTTTCAACTTCCAGAAACGACAAAGTTTCAATAAATGAGCAGTTAGAAATTTTCAGCGGTGGGTTCAAATTGGGTGATTGGCAAAGCAGCTCTTATATTTCCTTCGGAATGTATCAAGAACTGGACGTTTTGACTTATATGCCTAAAGATTATGCCATATTGGCTTTGGACGGAAATAAGGATTATCTAGGAAAAGTTTTTGATTTGGGCGATTTGAATGCAAGAGGCGAAGTGCTTTCAGTTTTTCATCTTGGGTATCATAAAAAGGTAAACGAAAGATTAATTCTGGGCGCTCGTGGTAAAATTTACTCCAGTATTTTTAATGTGTCTTCGACAAAAAATTCCGGTTATTTTTATACCATTGAAGGAACAAATTCTACTTATAATCAGGTTATTTCGGCTAATGGATTGGTAAACAGTTCGGGCCTGACCAATTATATTGACAATTACTCGGGTAACGCCAAAAGTGATATTATAAAAAAGAGCCTTTTGGGAGGAAATCTTGGTTTGGGATTAGATTTAGGACTAACTTATTATCCAAAAGAAAACCTTCAGTTTACGGCTAGTTTAATAGATATAGGTTTTATCAGTCACACCAAAGAAATCAAAAGTTATCGCTACAAAGGATATTATAATTATGTAGGTCTAACGCCAGATTTCATTCTTGGAAATGCCAATGACTTATTGACAGAATTCAAGAATGCCATACCTTTAGACACTTTGCATACAAAATATACGACCTGGCGACCGGTAAAATTCAATTCTTCTATACAATATTCTTTTGGTGATGGCAGAAATTCAGAGTGTTATTGCGATGCAACTGGAGTAAAATACAAAAATGCTCTTGGAGCACAATTATTCGTGATGTCAACACCGAGAATACCTCTGATGGCTTTAACAGCTTTTTATAAACGACATATTTTCAATTCCTTAGAAATGAAAGCCACTTATACGGTAGATTCATTTTCTGCAAAAAATATTGGTTTAGGATTGTCGACCACTCTTGCAAAGGTCAATTTTTATATCCTTGCCGACAATCTTTTGGAATATAAGGATATTTCTAAAGCCAATAGTTTGTCCTTTCAATTAGGTTTCAATATTATTTTTCCGGATAAAAACACACCTGATTAAAAGCTATTTTTGTCTTTTTCGCTTAAATATTTTATAAATTTCTATCCAAAAGACCGAAATAAACGCCACCAAAATACTCATTCCCATTTGTAAAGTCGAGATCGTATCAAACATAAAAAAGTGAGAAAAAACCGGAATAAAAAGTAATAAACTAGTTACTAAAACCGTGGCTCCAATGATAATCCACACCAAATTGTTTTTGTATTGGATGGTTGTGAAAATCGAATAATAGAAAGAACGGTTTGCCAATGTCAAGAAGATATTCGAAGCAATTAAAGTCAGAAAAACGACAGTTCGAGTTACGGATTCGGAACAGTTATCGTAAATACATTTTTGGTAAATTAATAAAAGTCCAACCGTGATAATCAGTCCTTGGACAATACTGATTGTTATTTCATTCAGATTGAAAAAAGTATTTGTTAACGGACGTGGTTTTTGAACCATCAAATTAGATTCCATAGGTTCGTTTTCATAAATAATGGAGCAAGTGGGTCCCATAATTATTTCCAGAAAAATAATGTGAACAGGCGAAAATATATTTGGATAAATCCAACCCAAAACCAGTGGAATGAAGACAATCATCACGATTGGAATATGAATGGAAATGATGTATTGTATGGCTTTTTTAAGATTAATATAGATTTTTCTTCCCATTGCAATAGCGTCATTCATTTTCGATAAATCATCATCAATCAGGATGAGGTTTGCTGCTTCTTTTGCGATTTCGGTTCCTTTTTGACCCATTGCAATACCAATGTGCGCTGATTTTAAAGCGGGTCCATCGTTTACTCCGTCGCCTGTCATAGCTACAATTTGGTTATTGGCTTTCAAAGCTTGAATGATTTTAAGTTTAGCTTCGGGAAACATTCTGGTAAAAATGGTCGTTTCCATCACTTTTTCTTTCAATGTGGCTTCATCCATAGTCATCAATTGATCACCATTTAGTGTGTTTTCAGGATTGTTAAAACCAATTTGTCTGGCAATGGTTGAGGATGTCTCGGCATTATCACCCGTTACAATTTTCACTTGAATTCCAGCATTATAAAAAGTATCAAAAACTGCTTCTATATTTTCTTTAGGAGGATCATAAAAAGCAACTATTCCTAGAAATTTAAAAGTGAATTCCTGCTGTTTTTTTGGGAAATTATTCCCTGCAAATTCAGAAACACCCACTCCCAAAACTCGAAAACCTTCTTTAGACATTGATTCAATAGCGGTATCAATTTGTTGAACTTCTTCTTTCGAAAGTTTGGAACACGCTATTATGGCTTCTGGTGCACCTTTGGTAGCAATAATTCTAGTTCCTGTTTTGTTTTCAAAAATGTGGGTCATCATTGGAGGTTTTCCGCCCAATGGATATTCGTGAACTAATTTAAAATGGGGTCTTTCGTCTTTAATATCTAATTTCGAATAGGCTTCGTGGAGTGCAATTTCCATTCCATCAAACGGAATCGGTTCACTAGCCCACATTGCAAGATTCAACAATTCTTGTTCTTCATTATTTAATTTTTTACTGCCATTGTCATTGCCATTGTAAATGCTATTGTCGCTGATTTTATTATTCGAAAGCGTGAATAATTGAGCCAAACTCATTTTGTTTTGAGTAATAGTTCCTGTTTTATCGGTGCAAATTACAGTAGCACTTCCAAGAGTTTCCACGGTTTTAGTTTGTTTTACAATAATTCCCATTTTCATCAATCGCCAAGCGCCCAAAGCCATAAATGTGGTAAAAGCAACCGGAATCTCCTCGGGAATGATACTCATTGCCAAGGTTAACGCTTTGAGTAAACTGTCTAAAAATAGTCTCGAATTATAAAAATTTACCGCCCAAACAATGCCAAAAATGATCAAACCAATGAGCGATAATTTTTTTACAAAATTCCCAATTTGTAGTTGTAGAGGCGTTTTTTCTTCTTCGATAGATTCGATCGTTTTTCCTATTTTCCCCAATTGGGTTTGGTTTCCAATGGCGGTCACTTCACAAATAGCCAAACCGCTAGCCGCAATTGTACCTTGAAAAACTTGGTTGATTTCGGATTTTTCGTTTTTAAAAACCGATAGCGATTCCCCAGTTAAAATCGATTCATTTACCGAAAAATCATTCGATTGAATGATAGATCCATCTGCCGGTATAAAAGTCCCTTCTTCCGTTTGAATGAAATCGCCAAGAACAATTTCTTCGCTTGGAATTTCAATGATTTTTCCGTTTCGAATGACTTTACTTTTAGGTTGCGATAATTTTTTTAGTTCCTCGATCGCATTTCTACTTTTCGATTCTTGATAAAGCGAAATGGTAGAAACCAAAATAACTGCTGCCAACATAAAGATACCATTGCTGTATTCTCCAGTAATAAAATAAATACTGGTAGCCAATAATAACAGCAAAAACATAGGTTCTTTAAACATTTCAATTAAAGAAGCTAAAAAATGGTTTTTGTCCTGATGTTCCAGTGAATTAGAACCATTTCTTTTTCTTGATTGCGTGACTTCTTCGTTTGAAAGCCCTTGTAATGTTGAATTTGATTTTTCCATTAGAAAATTATAACAGTTTTTTAATCATTGTAAACGATCAAACTCAGTTTAAAAATGAACTGCAATTTAATCATTTATCAACTAATTATGATGTTGTTTTGCTTAAGATTGTCTATATTTGCACGCAATTTAACTACAACTTCAAATTGCAATGATAGCACACAACTCCAAGATTATCGGCGAAGGTCTTACTTACGATGATGTATTATTAGTACCCAATTTTTCCAATGTACTTCCTCGCGAAGTGAGTATTAAATCAAAATTCTCAAGAAATATTACGCTCAATGTTCCCATTGTGTCCGCAGCTATGGACACCGTTACCGAAAGTGCAATGGCAATTGCCATGGCTCAAGAAGGTGGAATTGGCGTTTTGCATAAGAATATGACCATCGAACAGCAAGCGGCCAAGGTTCGAAAAGTAAAGCGTGCCGAATCTGGAATGATTATCGATCCCGTAACTTTGCCCTTAAATTCTATCGTTGCCGATGCCAAAAAAGTAATGAAAGAATACGGAATTGGTGGTATTCCAATTGTGGACGAAAACAGAGTGCTGAAAGGAATTGTTACTAACCGTGATTTGCGTTTCGAAACCAATAATTCCAGACCAATCATAGAAGTAATGACGAGCGAAAACTTAGTTACTGTGGCCGAAGGAACTTCTCTTGGTCAAGCTGAAGTGGTGCTTCAAGGATATAAAATCGAAAAGCTTCCTGTAGTAAATGCCGAAAATAAACTAGTTGGATTAATCACTTTTAGAGATATTACCAAATTAACTCAAAAACCTAACGCGAATAAAGATGTTTATGGTCGACTGTGCGTTGCGGCAGCTATTGGCGTTACAGCCGATGCACTCGAAAGAGCGAGCGCACTTATAAATGCAGGAGTCGATGCGATTATAATTGATACGGCTCACGGTCATACCCAAGGCGTTGTGAATGTTTTGAAAGAAATAAAATCTAAATTTCCAGAAATTGATGTTGTAGTAGGAAATATTGCAACTCCAGAAGCTGCCTTGTTTTTAGTCGAAAATGGTGCCGATGGTGTAAAAGTTGGAATTGGTCCAGGTTCTATTTGTACTACTCGTGTTATTGCAGGAGTTGGTTTTCCTCAGTTTTCTGCCGTTCTCGAAGTTACCGCAGCTTTAAAAGGAACCGGGGTTCCCGTTATTGCCGATGGTGGAATTCGGTACACAGGAGATATTCCTAAAGCGATTGCTGCAGGTGCTGATTGTGTGATGTTAGGTTCACTTTTGGCTGGAACTATGGAATCACCAGGAGAAACAATTATTTTCGAAGGTAGAAAATTCAAATCCTACCGCGGAATGGGTTCTGTAGAAGCGATGGAAGGGGGTTCAAAAGACCGTTATTTCCAAGATGTAGAAGACGATGTGAAGAAATTAGTTCCCGAAGGAATCGTGGGACGTGTGCCTTACAAAGGAGAATTGGAAGAAAGCATGCAACAATTCATCGGCGGACTTCGTGCAGGAATGGGCTATTGTGGTGCCAAAGATGTTCCAACATTACAAGAAACAGGTCGTTTTGTTCGCATTACCGCAAGCGGAATTACCGAAAGCCATCCTCATAATGTGACGATTACCAAAGAAGCTCCGAATTATTCAAGATAAAGCAAGACGAAAGTCTAAAATAATTAAGGTGTAAGATTTAGTTCTTGCACCTTTTTTTATTTGGGCGTGACCCTCCGTAAAACTTCGGGTCGGGCTTTCCGTTCCCGCTTTTTTTTATCCCTTAAAAAAAGGGATAAAAAAAGAGCTCCACTGCAATCCCTCACGCGGAGCAACTTTAGTTTGACAAAATGATTGTCTTTCTAAAGTGATTTAATAGCAATACACTCTTTTTTAAATAGGATTCTTAATCGTGAACCAAATCGGCCAATAATTTTCGGTCACCCACAATCCAAAGAATATCATTTTTTTCTAAAATAACATAGGATTCAGGATTTAAGATTCGATTGCCTCTTTTTTCAATGCCTACAATCAATCCTTTAGTTTTTTCTCGTAGCTTAGAATCCTTGATGCTTTTTCCTAAAAAAGTGTGATTTTTCAATTCGATTTGGCGTAAAACAATGTCGGGTTCCTTGATTTCTGGCGAAACATCGGTTTCGTGTTGGTCTAAATATTTTTTAAATTCTTGTACTTGAGTGTCCGTTCCAATCACGCAAACTTCATCTCCAGGGAAAATTCGTTCATTGGCTTGAGGGATATGGATCGTGACTTCACCTCTTTTTATCGAGACAATATTGATACCCAAACGCTCTCTAAGTTGTAGCGTTTTTAAAGACTTTCCTGCAATATTCGATTCGGTTGCAATATCAAAAACGGCCATGTGTCCATCCCAAGGAGTTAAATCACTTCGGCTTCTTTTGGCTTTAGCAATTTCTCGGTCGTTCAGATTGGCCAGAAAATGATTCTCGATTTTATGGTATCGAATGTGGAGTCTCTTTTGGAAAATCAAATAAATTATGATGGCGATTATTAAGGTAATTAAAGCAATTACTGGCGAAAAGAAGATATTTAACAATAATCCAATGAAGAAAATAGACAACACAATACGAATAAAAAACAACATAGTTAACGGCCCACGAGATTTTCGATCGCGCATCAATTCTTCTACTTCGGCGACGGCAACTCTTCGAAAAGCAAGTGCCCACAAAAAAGGAGCTATGATACTCAATGTTATTAAGGCGCCTAAGGCATTACCAAAATGGTAATCAGCAACTAACGGTTCAATATACCTCGCAGAAAGCAAGACAATCGCCAGAATTATCACCACGAGCACAATCACTTGAATTAAAAAAGCATTGATCACTTTTTGCCACAAACTGACTGTTTTTATAGCTTGCGTACTAGCAGAATAGCGCTCGATCCGTTTGGTCAATTTTCGAGGTAAATTCTGGGCTAAATATTCCGAAAAAGGAAGCGAATATTTAATCATAAACGGAGTTGTAAAAACTGTTACCGCCGAAACTGCCACTACAATTGGATATAAAAAGGAACTTGTTGCGTTTAAAGTCACTCCTAAAGTGGCGATAATAAAAGAAAATTCCCCTATTTGAGACAAACTCATCCCTGTTCTTATGGAATCTTTTAAAGGTTGTCCCGATAGCAAAGCCCCAAAAGTAGAACTGATGGATTGCCCAAAAATGGTAACAAACGACAGAATAACCACAGGAATCGCATGTTGATACAAAGCTTCAGGATTTATTAACATACCTACTGACACAAAAAATACCGCACCAAATAAATCTTTTACAGGTTTTACCAAATGCTCAATATGTTCGGCCTGAGTGGTTTCGGCAATGATAGAACCCATTATAAACGCACCCAAAGCTGGGGAAAAACCAACATTGGCGGCAAGGCCAACCATTGTCAAACACAAGGCTAATGAAATGATGAGTAGCATTTCGTCGGTCAATAAATGTTTTGTTTTTTTGAGCACTGTTGGAATGATAAAAATACCGCCCAAAAACCAAATGACAAGAAAAAATACGAGTTTTAAAACCGACATTAACAAGTCCATTCCAGAAAACTGATTGCTCACCGCAAGAGTGGATAGTAAAACCATCATCAAAATGGCTAAAATATCTTGAACGATTAACGAACCAATTACGATTCCCGCAAATTTTTGGGTTTTGACTCCTAGTTCATCAAAGGATTTTAAAATAATGGTGGTGGAAGAAATGGAAAGAATTACACCTAAAAAAACACTATCCATTGTGGACCACTCCAGCCATTGGCCAACAGAATAACCCAAAACGCACATAGTGACAATTTGTGTACCTGCCGTTATAGAAGCGGTTCCGCCAACTTTCATTAATTTTTTGAAACTAAATTCTAACCCTAAACTAAATAATAAGAAGATAACTCCAATCTCGGCCCAAACTTCAACGCTTTTCATTTCTTTTACCGAAGGAAAAAAATCAAAGTGGTTTCCAGCCAAAAAACCTGCAATCAAATATCCTAAAACTAAGGGTTGTTTTAGTTTTCTAAAAATCAAAACGGCAATTCCCGCAGTCATAAGTATCAAACCTAAATCGCTGATTAAGGGTTCTAAGTGATGGGAAATTTCGGCTACTTTTTCTGCAGGATTCATAGTCGTTTGTTTTAGTTTTTCCTTTGGACTATTTTGGAAAGATACAAAAAAACTTGATTTAAAAAAATGGAGTTGTCGTTAAACGGGACTTTTTAGGATAGCTTGGAATAATAAATTCAACTATTTTTGCTCATTTATTCCAGCTTATTCAAGTCAGATAAAGTGTAAAACTTCATATGATTGCGTTTAATGTATTTGCAAATCAATTCCAATGTAGCATCTTTCGTTTGATAATCTCCAGTCACATTTTCAACCGTTTTATGGCTATTGAGAATCAAAATTTTGTCATTTTTTTTGGCATAATCTAATAATTTCAACAGGTGAGGAATATTAAAGTGATTGTGCGTATCATCGATACTAAAGCTAAATACTAAATTCGAATTGTTGAAATAACAGCCTTGTTTTGCTGCATTTTCTTCGCAATAAGCTCTTCCTCGTATGGTCTTAAATTTTTGCAATAATGCGGCATCTAATTTTCGTGTTCTGCCTCCATAAGGATAGGCAAAAGAGGTCACTTTCAGACCATAAAAGTTCATTAAATTCAACATCGGATTGATTTCTTGATTCATGTATTCGTTGATCGTGTGAACACGTAGAAAATCAGCGGCGTTAATGTGATTGAGGGTATGACCAGCAATTTCGTGCCCTTCCCTTTGTAATTCGAGGAGTTCTTTTATTTTGTAATGGCGCAATGTGTTGATTTTGCTAATGCAAAAAGTGCCTTTCCAAGCATATTTTTTCAATTTTTGATTCGTCGCAAACCATTCATTTACGTACGCATCGTCAAAAGATAAAATCACTCCAGCTCGGTAGGGCTTGATTACAGGTTTGTCTTTTTCGCAGGAAAATAAAATAAAAAAAGTACATAGTAATACGGTCTTTAGAATGTAATTCTTCATCATTACTTTGTACTTTTTGTGGCTAATTGATTGGTTTGAAATTAATCTCAAATATTCCTATTTTATTAAATTCCCAAAAAATTACTCGGTGTAATTTGCATTAATTCGGCTTTAATTTCTGCTGAAACTTCTAAGGTTGCAATAAAATTATGGATGGCTTTTTTGTCAATCGCTTCATTCGTTCTGGTCAGTCCTTTCAAGGCTTCATAAGGGTTTGGATAGGCTTCCCGGCGCAAAATCGTTTGAATAGCTTCAGCAACAACTGCCCAGTTTTTCTCCAAATCTTCGTGGAATTTGGGTTCGTTCAAAAGCAGTTTGTTCAAACCTTTCAACGTGGCTTCGAAAGCGATTAACGTGTGTCCCATTGGAACTCCAATATTTCTTAAAACCGTGCTGTCCGTCAAGTCGCGTTGCAATCTTGATAATGGTAATTTGGCCGAAAGATGTTCGAAAATAGCATTCGCCATTCCTAAATTTCCTTCCGAATTTTCAAAATCTATAGGGTTTACCTTATGAGGCATCGCCGAAGAACCAATTTCTCCCTCCTTGATTTTTTGCTTGAAATATTCCATCGAAACATAGGTCCAAATATCTCTATCTAAATCAATAATGATGGTGTTTATTCTTTTCAACGCATCAAAAAACGCTGCAAAATGGTCGTAGTGTTCGATTTGTGTAGTTGGGAAGGAGTGGTGTAAACCCAAATTTTGTTCGACAAAATCCCCGCCAAATTTCCTCCAATCAATTTGAGGATACGCCACGTGATGGGCATTGTAATTTCCAGTTGCTCCACCAAATTTGGCTGCAAAAGGAATGTTGAACAACAAACGCATTTGCTCTTCTAAACGTTCTACAAAAACGCCAATTTCCTTGCCCAAACGGGTTGGCGAAGCCGGTTGTCCGTGAGTTCTGGCCAACATTGGAATGGCCGCCCATTCGATGCTTAAGTCTTTCAATTTAGAAGTCAAAGTGATTAATGATGGCATATATACTTTCTCGAAAGCCTCTTTAGTCGAAAGTGGAATCGCGGTATTGTTGATATCTTGAGAGGTTAATCCAAAGTGAATAAATTCTTTGTATTGCGATAATCCTAGTTTTTCGAATGCGTCTTTAATGAAATATTCCACGGCTTTTACATCGTGGTTGGTCACTTTTTCGGTTTCTTTTATCCAAAGTGCATCTTCGGTTGAGAAGTTTTTATAAATGTCGCGCAAACTTTCGAATAAATTTGGGTTTACATCTTTTAGTTGAGGCAAAGGAATTTCGCACAGCGCGATAAAATATTCAATTTCTACCAATACACGGTATTTGATTAAAGCTTCTTCGGAGAAAAATTTTGAAAGGGAACTGGTTTTGCTTCTGTATCTTCCGTCAATTGGCGATACGGCGTTTAATTCGTTTAAAGTCGTCATTTTTGTTGTGTTGTTAGAAACCGCAAATATAACAGATTTCAGATATTAGATTTCAGATTTCAGAATTAAAAACTGAAATTGATTTTTGAAAATGCCATTGCCAGTACTATTTCCAATTTTTAAGCTCTTTTTGAACAATTTTCATTCCTTCAGAACCGGTTGCAGCAATGATTTTAATATCATTTGGCAACTCATAAATTTGTGCTGGTTTTGGGTCTATGTAATAAATAGGAGTGCTCGGTTTTGCAAAATTCATCAAACCTGCCGCAGGATAAACTTGAAGTGAAGTTCCTATTATTATGAGAATATCTGCTTTTTCAACAAGAAATACGGCTTCTTCCAATGCGGGAACTTCTTCGCCAAACCAAACAATATGAGGTCGTAACGGGTTTCCTTTATCATCAACATCGTCAAAATTTAAGTCGTCTTGCCAATCCAGAATGTAGTTTCTGTTTACTGTGCTTCTTACTTTCAACAATTCGCCGTGAAGATGAAGGACATTCGAACTTCCCGCTTTTTCGTGTAAATTATCGACATTTTGGGTAATGATTTGTACCTCGAAATCTTTTTCTAATTCCGCCAGAATTTGATGACCAAGATTGGGTTCTACTTCTTTTAATTGTTGGCGTCTTTGATTGTAAAAATCTAGCACTAATTTTGGATTGTTATTCCAACCTTCGGGTGTTGCGACATCATTTACATTATGACCTTCCCAAAGTCCATCGGCATCGCGAAAGGTTTTGATGCCACTTTCTGCTGAAATTCCCGCTCCTGTTAGGACGACTAGATTTTTTTTCATAGCATTATTTTTCATTATTCTGTCATTTCGCCGAAGGAGAAATGCCAAAATTAGATGTTTAAAAGTAATCTTTTTTAGTAATTTTACCAAAAATAATTCCGTAATGATTGATCTTGATTATCTCGCTTTCCTCGAAAATATCCTAACTGAAAACCGCAAAGCTAAATTCCTCAAAGTATTAGAAAACAGAACCAAGCATTTCACAATTGTTGTGGAAGATATTTTTCAAATGCACAATGCCAGTGCGGTGATGCGCAGTTGCGAGGTTTTTGGGATTCAGGAATTAAACGTGATTGAGCAACGTTATGGTAAAAGCATCGACAAGGAAATTGCGATGGGAGCTCAAAAATGGGTGGATATTAACAAATTTGACACGGTCGCCAATTGTGTCGAAACCTTGAAAAATAAAGGGTATCAAATTATCGCCACAACGCCTCATGAGAACGATTGTTTAATGGAAGATTTTGATATTTCAAAACCTAGTGCTTTGTTTTTTGGAACAGAACGGGATGGTTTGTCGGAGGAAATTTTGCAAAAAGCCGATGGTTTTCTCAAAATTCCGATGGTAGGTTTTACCGAAAGTTTGAATATTTCCGTTTCGGCTGCGATTATTATTCAAAACTTGACAAATCGATTGCGAGAATCCAATATCAAATGGCATTTGTCTGAACAGGAAATCCTGGAAAAACGTTATGCTTGGGCAAAGAGTTCTATTAAAGACATTAAAAGAATTGAAGAAAGATATTTTTGTGAAATAAAAACAAAAGCCAACTCATAATAGATTGAACTGGCCTTTGTTTTATTAAAATGTCCGAAGCTTTTGTAATCTATCTTCAAACAAATATTGGAGATTGTTGCTTGTTCTTTCTACTTATAAATTGGGCTTGTCAAAGTTTATTTCGGATGGCTCGCCGAAGATTTCGTCGTATTATTGTCTATGATAAAAGAGCCTTATTCAAGTTCATTTTATCGATGAACGACATAGCCCTTGTAATTTAAAGAGTATTTTCCCCTTTAAACGATTTTAATATTTTTAGTAAGATATTGTTTATAGGTTTGAAGTGTAATTTACAAACACTTTACAGGATGAAAACTAAAAATATATTTACCACTCCCTATAGACAAGATTATTTTCAAGGATATTCAAATGGTCAGAATCCATTTTTGCAAATTGACAGCACCAAAAACTCTGTTGCTTTTATTTCAGGATTTAATTCAGGAAGAATGGATTATGAGGAAATGAATGGACAAATTTCTAAAGGAATTCCGAAGCGAATTGTTACAATTAAAGTTTTGGAGGAATTTCTTCTTGCCGGTCTTCTTGGATTAAATATTGAAGAAACGGTGGATTTTACACCCCTCCAACTCAATATAATTGCAAAGTGGTATCAGAGTGGGGTTGAGAAATATGATCCCATCCATAGCACCTACCTGTTTGAAATTTTGGAAGAAAACGGAATTCAGATTGATTAAACATCATTTGTCCTATTTTTTCAGCAAAAACTGTATTCAAGAGAAACTCGCAATTAGGAGCTAATGGTTGGACTATCTTTTTGCTTTAGTTCAAATGTTTTTTTCTAAAAATGCTTTAAGCGAAGTATTGATTATATGATTCCAGCCTTCCTCAAAATTAGCAATAGCAAAGTCAGGATTTGATGAAGGAAAAGTATCAAATCCTATATGAGTCAATATTACTTTTGTATTTTCATCTTCATCAAAAAGTTCAAAAGTAACATAGGAAACCCCTTCAAAACCTTCGTATTTCCAACTGTAGGTTAGTTTTTTTTCAGGAAGAACTTCGGTTATTTGACATAAATGCTTGTATTGAATTCCATCTTCAGGACCACCCATAAATTCAAACTTAAAGCCAATAACAGTTTTAAAATCCTGTAGGTCAAAGTACCAAAGTTTCATTAAGTCCTTTTCGGTAATGGCTCTCCAAACTACTTTTTTATCTGCTTTAAAAACCCGTTCTACACTTATTATTTTTTCGCTCATTTTATGTTTTTTATGTGGTTGTCTGCTTATCGGCTAAATTTTTAGAACTCAAATGCTTTATAAAATCTGGCCACTAATTGCAGGAATTTTCGCAAAATTTTTCAAAAAAATGAAGACAGTAGTTCGAGTAAATTCATGTAACTCGTGGCTGGAATGCGTTTTATAACTTGATTCTGAGGTGCTATTTTCGAACGATAATGGATTTTAGAATCACTCCACCATTGGAAAGTATTTGTTTCTATTTTCAAAAATCACCCACAGATTTATAGCGAAAAGCACTAGTACTAGTGGCAAGCCCGAAGGTTCTGCTGTGAGATGAGTTAAAATGATTCCAATCATTATCGGGAAAATGATAATGGCTCCAAGTGCCCTGAACTTTGGAAATATAAAAAGAATACCGCCAACGATTTCAGCAACAGCTACAAGCGGAAATAACCAGCCAATTTCCATAATGGCTTTCATGGTTTTGACCAATTTTTCCGGAAGGTCTGCGGGAACAGGAATGTAGTTGAAGAATTTGTTCAGTCCTGAGTTGATAAACATAAGTCCAAAAAGTAGGCTTACGACAAAAAGAATTTTCTGTTTCATAGTCTTATTGTTTTTGAATTGTTAACGTTCTGGTATTAAAGTGGGTTGGGGACTAACTAAATCCCATTATTCGCATTTGCCCAATCCAAATACAAAACCAACTTTCTATTGAGCCAATTGACCAAATCTTTTGTGGTTGCTGTTGTAGGGTCTCTTTTTTTTGCGCAATAAGCGATTAAACTTATTTTTATTGTTTTATTATTTCCTTTTCAAGATTTTATATTCTTCATAGCAAGAACTTATGGCATCTAGAATTTGCAGATCATTGGCGGTCTTTACAAACGATTCGGAGTAATTACAGCGTTCGAGAATTTCGGCAATTTCCTTTTTGTCTACACCCAAAAGTACGGCAATGGTTTCTCGATCATATTTGGTTTCGAGTAAATTTCGAACGGTATCGTCCTTTTTCATTTCTTTCAACCTTTTGAGTTCGGTGGGTTTCTTTCCAAAAAAGTTATAAAGCGCATCTGCAGGATTAAAAATGGAACCCATTACTTTGCCGAAAGCATTTGGAGAATATTCTCCAGCTTCGTAGCCTTCGGTAAGACCTGAAATGCTGTAACGGTAGTTTTCTTTGGTAGGAATTAATTTTGAATCCACTTCGAGATATCCTGTCAAGTTGTAACGTCCAACAATTACTTCTTCGAGTGCGTATGCTTTTTCAGTAAGTTGAATGGTGGTGGTTTTGGTTTTTACCCAATCATTGGTAACCCTGATTTTCAAGGATTGAAAACCAATACAACTAATATGTAATGTGTCATTTACTGAAACTGCAAGCTCAAAATTACCTCTATTGCCCGTAGTGGTGCCTCGAACTTTATTGATGTTGATGATATTTACATTCGCTATAGGGAATTTCGTATTGTCGTTAATAATAGTTCCAGTAACGGTTTGGACGGATTCACTGACTTGCGAGAAAGTTGTTGCGGAGAGTATTAAAAAAAAGAAAACTACAAAATATTTCATAAACTGGTTTAAAACTTTAAAAGTAATAAAACGGGATTAAATATTTTGTAGTTTCAGTAGAATTATAAGAAAATTAACAAAAGGGGGTTAACTTCTTCTTGGTCTTTTTTCTCTTGGTGTGTCACCAAAGCTATCAGATCGTCTTGCTGGTCTTTCTGACGAACCACCATCACGTCTTGGAGCTTCTGAAGATCTTGGGGCTCTATCAGAAAAGCCACTTGTTCTAGGAGCTGCAGAGCTTCTTGCTTCGCTTCTTCCACCAAAACCACCTTCTCTCGGTGCTGAGCTTCTATCGCTTCTAAATCCGCCACCAGAAGAGCCTTCACGTCTTGGAGCAAAACTGCCTTCTCTTCTTGGAGCTGAACTTCTTTCGCCACCTGAACGACCTCCGCCAAAACCTCCACCAGAACTTCTTCCGTTGTGATCGCGTCTTCCGCCGCCGTCGTTTTTAGAAATTTCTACATTGATGCGACGTCCTTCTAATTGTACGTTATTCAATATTTCCATTACTTTATCTGTGTGTTCCGGATCGGTGTTAAAGAAAGAGAATCCTTCTTTTACATCTACTTTGAAAACGTCATCACGACCTAGGTCTAATGTTTCTTTCAAGTAATCTTTCAAGGACATCCAATCGAAATTGTCTCTGGATCCAATGTTTACAAAGTATCTTGTAGCACCACTATTATTGTTTTCTCTTGGAGCACCGTCTCTATCGTCACGTCTTTCCGAACCTGAAGATTGAGAAGAAATATCTCTAGTTTTCTTGTAATAATTGATAAAACGGTTAAATTCTACAGACACCATTTTCTTGATCAATTCTTCTTTCGACAATCCTTCAAGAACGCTATTTATTGCTGGAAGATAGTTGTCAATTTCGTGATCTACTTCGGTATCTTTAATCTTATTGGCTAAGTGCAACAACTGAATTTCGCAGATTTCGATTCCAGAAGGAATAGTTTTTTCTTCGAATTTCTGTTTAATAATTCTTTCGATGGATGAAATCTTGCGGATTTCACTTTTGGTTACAATAACGATAGAAGTTCCCAATTTCCCAGCACGACCCGTACGACCAGAGCGGTGTGTATAGGTTTCGATTTCGTCAGGTAATTGATAGTTTACTACGTGAGTAATATTCTCCACATCAATTCCACGAGCTGCAACGTCTGTAGCAACAAGCATTTGGATTTGTCTGCCTCTAAAAGATTTCATAACACCATCGCGTTGTGCTTGAGATAAATCTCCGTGCAAAGCTGCAGCGCTGTATCCGTCTTCAATTAATTTTTCAGCAACAGCTTGTGTATCCCGTTTTGTTCTACAAAAAACCACTGAGAAAATGTCTGGATTAGCATCGGCCAATCTTTTAAGAGCTTCGTAACGATCTCGTGCATTTACCAAATAGAATTCGTGAGAAACCGTTGCAGAACCTGAGTTCTTAGTTCCAACAGTGATTTCTATTGGGTTGTGCATAAATTGTTTAGCAATTCGAGCTACTTCTGCTGGCATTGTAGCCGAAAATAACCAAGTGCTTTTTTCGTCTGGCGTAGTCGAAAGGATGTTTACGATGTCTTCGTAGAAACCCATGTTCAACATTTCGTCTGCTTCGTCAAGGATACAATAATTAATCTGGGAAATGTTTACCAATCCTCTGTTAATCATATCCTGCATTCTACCTGGAGTAGCCACAATAATTTGTGCGCCTCTTTTGATGTCCCTTGCTTGGTCAGTAATACTTGCACCACCATAAACAGCCACTACATTAATACCTTTTTCGTATTTGGAGTAGTTTTTAA
>JAAFGY010000002.1 GCA_010365135.1 Flavobacterium sp. | reverse complement strand
CAAACTCTATGAGATTTTGACCTTTAAATATTTCCATTTTTTCTATGTTTTACTAGACTTTAAAGATATGTAATTAAGTGCTTACCTCAATAATATTTAATGTCATTCAACAGAATACAAACTCAAATTTATATAAAAAAAAACAATGAGGTAAAAAAACAATGTATTTTTGATCTCTAACCTCTTTTGGTTTTTTTTGACCAACAGCAATAAAAAATTGGGTTTTTACAAATGCTAATATTCCCGTTTATGACACACCAACTTTATTCACCTTAATAAAATTTTGTTATAGTTTTTTAAACATTGATTATGAATTAGTTAACAGTTTTTTTAACATAATTATTTTAACTTTAATCATTATTTTAAAAAAGATAGCAATGAAAAATCTTTCAATTAAAATCGTGTGGTTTACCACTGCTTATTTATTTGTTTTTGCGGGTTTATGCCTAACTAAAATCCCATTGCTAGTATTAATGAGTTTACTACTTATAGGAAATTTTTTAATTCCATTAATGGTATATACCGTATTGCGAGATCCCTACAGTACTAAAAAAACTTTCCAGGATTGGTATGAAGACAATCCTGAGGAACGTTTAGACGAAGAATTATAATTTCTATAAAAAGTAAAAAAAAAGTTTATCGAGTTTTTTCAAACGGGATAAACTTTAATATTTATAGTGATTAAGACCTATTTCTCTCTAATGTAAATGTCAATTGGAACCCCCGAAAAATCCCAGTTTTCGCGAATCTTATTTTCTAAATAACGTTTGTACGCTTCTTTCACATATTGTGGCATATTGGCAAAAAACACAAACTGTGGCGTGGGTGTTGGCAACTGCATACAATATTTAATTTTTACATATTTCCCTTTTGTTGCCGGCGGCGGATAAGCTTCAATAACTTTCAACATAAATTCGTTGAATTTTGAAGTTGCAATGTGTTGTTTTCTATTCTCGAAAACTTGAACTGTGGCTTCCAATGCTTTTAACAAACGTTGCTTTGTCAATGCCGAAACAAAAAGAATGGGCACATCGGTAAATGGCATTAATTCTTCTCTAATTTTGGCTTCGTAATCTCTGGTTGACATCGTGTCTTTTTCGACCAAATCCCATTTATTCACTAAAATCACAATCCCTTTTCGGTTTTTTTCGGCCAACCAAAAAATGCTTTGGTCTTGCCCCTCAAATCCGCGAGTGGCATCAATTATCAAGATACAAATATCGGCATGTTCGATCGCACGAACGGAACGCATCACCGAGTAAAACTCCAAATCTTCCTTCACTTTCGCTTTACGACGAATTCCTGCGGTATCTACCAAGTTAAATTCGAACCCAAAACGGTCAAATTTTGTATCAATTGCATCACGCGTTGTTCCCGCAATGTCGGTAACCATAAAACGTTCTTTACCAATCAAGGCGTTTATAAAACTCGACTTTCCAGCATTTGGACGGCCTACAACTGCAAAACGAGGCAACACAATTTCTTCTTGAACTGGCTCTGGTTTTATTGGAAAAGCATCAATTACTGCATCTAATAAATCTCCTGTTCCACTTCCAGAAATACTGGCAAAAGTGTAAAACTCTCCTAAACCTAGGTTGTAAAACTCGAGAGCATCTTTCTCACGCATTGCATTATCGACCTTATTTACAGCAAGTAAAACAGGTTTTTTTACTTTGCGCAAAAGTCTCGCAACAACATCATCCATTGGCGTAATGCCTTCTTCGACATCAACTACAAAAATGATTACATCGGCTTCATCAATGGCCAATTCTACTTGTTTACGGATTTCACCTTCGAAAACATCATCAGATCCACGAACATAACCACCGGTGTCAATAACAGAAAATTCCTTTCCATTCCATTCGCTTTTTCCGTAGTTTCTGTCGCGGGTCACGCCCGAAACCGAATCTACAATAGCTTCTCTTCTTTGTATCAACCGATTAAAAAGGGTCGATTTCCCTACGTTTGGTCTTCCTACTATGGCTACAATGTTACTCATTTTTCAAATTTTGGATTTAAGATTTTAGCCCTTCGACAAGCGCAGGGTGACAAACTAGATCTCGGATTATCGAAACATAATTCATTAAAAATCTAAATAATACGGTATTTTAATTTTTTGCAAAGGTAGTGTTAAATACCATAATATCAATTTTTTTACTATTTTGCAATGCTTTTAATAATTTCGAAACAATATTACTATGGATACCCATAATGAAATCAGATTGCGTCTTCGTTTTTACAAAGATTTGAATGAACCTGTAAATGCTGTTCGTCAAAAATTCGAAAATTATAAAAACAATGGTACGGAAGATTGTCATTTAAAAATCAAACACAATCATATTTGGATGAATATCCCTGATGGAAAACGCGAATATTGGTCACCTCATTTGCATTTGGAATTGGAACCAAAAGAAAACAATGAAACTCATATTCGAGGATTATTTGGCCCTGAGCCCACTTTATGGACGCTTTTTATGTTTCTGCATTTTTTGGTAGCGGGAATTTTTCTAATTTTTGGCGCCATCGCTTATTCCAATTATGTTTTGAAACAACCCACCACAATGAATTTAATCGTAATGCTTATGATGGTTATTGTCTGGTTTTTGCTTTACTTCATAGCCAAACAAATTAGATTTAAAGGCAATGGACAAATGAATGAATTGGAAGGGAAGTTCTTAGAGATTTTGGAATCTTAACTTTTTTTTATGAATGATTTATGGTACGGACAAGTCGCGAATTTCCCCTACGTTAGTACGGACAAGTCGCGACTTGTCCCTACTGATTATACCCAAATCGCTTCAACATGTTCGCGTTACTTCTCCAGTTTTTGTTGACTTTAACATACAATTCAATATGGATTTGTTTGCCAAAAAACTTCTCTAAATCGGCTCTAGATTCCATTCCTACTTGTTTCAAGGCAGCACCTTTGTGACCAATTATGATTCCTTTTTGGGTTTCGCGTTCTACCATAATCAGGGAACGAATTCGGATGATGTTTTCGTCTTCAAAGAATTCTTCGGTCACGATTTCGACCGCATACGGAATTTCCTTGCTGTAATTCAATAAGATTTTTTCGCGAATGGTTTCGTTTACAAAGAAACGTTCCGGTTTGTCCGTTAATTGATCTTTTGGATAATACGCTGGAGATTCTGGCAATAATTCGATTATTCTTTGGAAAACTTCGGGAACATTAAAATTCTGCAAAGCCGATATTGGATAAATCTCAGCATTGGGAACTTTCTCTGTCCAGAAAGCCACTTGAGATTCTAATTGCTCTTGATTGGAATTGTCTATTTTGTTCAACAA
Source organism: Flavobacterium sp. (assembly GCA_010365135.1). GTDB lineage: Bacteria > Bacteroidota > Bacteroidia > Flavobacteriales > Flavobacteriaceae > Flavobacterium. Next base: position 73,333 of record JAAFGY010000002.1, on the reverse strand, counting down.
TAACAAAACAGGAATTTCAGAATGAATAATTTTATTGAAAAAAGCTTCGTCTTTCAGTTCTTGTTCGCCGATTTCGACCATATAAATCAAAATATCAGCATCTTCAAAAGCGGATTTTACGAAATTCATCATCGATTCCTGCATTTCGTAAGCCGGCTTGATAATTCCGGGCGTATCAGATAAGATTAATTGAAAATCTTCACCGTTTACAATCCCTAGAATTCTGTGACGAGTTGTTTGCGCTTTAGACGTGATGATAGATAATCTTTCGCCAACGAAAGCATTCATCAAGGTTGATTTTCCAACATTTGGATTCCCGATGATATTTACAAAACCTGCTTTATGTGCCATAATATTGTTCTTCTACTAATAATAAAAAAGCCACTCTTTTCAGAATGGCTTGCTTAGTAGCGGGAACAGGACTCGAACCTGTGACCTTCGGGTTATGAGCCCGACGAGCTGCCTACTGCTCTATCCCGCGTTGTTTCGGGTGCAAATATACGACGAATTTTAATAAATCCAAGCGATTTATAAAAATTTGTTTGAGTTTTCTCTATTGACCTGACAGGACAGCATTTAAAATATGAAAATGTATTACGTTACTCAATCGAATTTTTATTGAATATAATTTGACCTTCAATTTAGATATTCAAAAAAAAACCTGCAAATCTTACATTGCAGGTTTACCAAATTAAATTATTACTATTTTCTAAAAATTATTCAAAATATTAATCTTTAAATTAAAACCATAAAAAATTGTAGATGACTTATTCTTCTGAAACGATTGCTGTGTTTTTATCATTTGCTACTTTTAATACTGCTGCTAGGCCTTTATCATTTATCATAGTCATATTTAATACGTCTAATTTCGATAAATCTTTAGAAACTAATCCACTAAATTGATTATAAGAAATATTCATTTCTTTTAAATTATTTAATTTTTCAATATCAAAAGGAACTTGACCATTCATTCTATTGTCAAACAAACTTAGTTGTTGAAGATTAGTCAAATTCGCAATAGCAGGACTCAACTTTCCAGATAATTGGTTGCTATTTAAAAGCAATACCTTTAAATTTTTCAACTCATAAAGAGAAGCTGGAATCTGACCTTCGAGTTCATTGTTGTATAGGGATAATGCTTCTAAATTACTTAATTTTCCAATTTCGGAAGGAATGCTTCCTGAAAAATTATTCATAAACAATTCTAAAGTTTTCAAGGAACTTAAACCTGCAATTGAAACTGGTATAGATCCATCTAATTTATTAAAGGACAAATTAAGTAGCTCAAGAGATTTCATATTTCCAACAGAAGAAGGAATATTTCCCGAGATAGCATTTTTATGTAAATTCAAATTTTTTAAATAGATTAAATCCGAGATTTCTGCTGGCAACTGGCCTACTAAATTATTGTTAGGCAAAACAATGGATATCACCTTGTCGTCTTTTAAGGTCACTCCATACCAAGCGGAAACTGGAGAATTCAAATCCCATTTTGAAGTCCAATTTGCCCCATTTGTTGCGTTGTATAATTGTATAAGTGCGTTTTTTTCGGAAACTGAAACGGCTCCTTTCATTGCAAAGGGAAGCATCAAGATGATTATTAATCCGTATAAATTTTTCATAGTCTCGCTTTTTTATAAATTAATTACAAGCTAAAGTAGGACTATAACCGCTTATATACAAATATAATCGACGAACTACACAAAATTCATTTTTATTATAATTTAATTCATACAAAATTAAAATTTTTGATCAAAAATTTTAAGCATTAACAAAAAAATTAATACATTTGAAATATTAACTTTAAATTATAAAAGTATGGAATTTAACTTCTTAGCGGTTTTGGTTGCAGCATTATCCTCATTTGTAGTAGGATTTATATGGTACAATCCGAAAGTTTTTGGAACTATTTGGATGAGAGAAGTGGGTTTTACCCAAGAACAAAGTGGGAAAGGAAATATGTATAAAATTTTCGGACTTACCTTTGTATATTCATTTATGGTAGCTTTTATGATGCCTGCATTAGTAATCCATCAAATGGGTGCTTTAAGTATGATTGGAGGACCTACTTTTGTGGAAACAGCCAAGCCTTCCTATTTAGCATTTATGGCGGATTATGGCGATGCGTTCCGTACTTTTAAGCACGGTGCTCTTCACGGCTTTATTTCGGGAGTATTTCTAGCATTGCCTATTGTTTCGATAAATGGATTGTTTGAACAAAAATCTTGGAAATATATGGCTATTCAAGCTGGTTATTGGATTGTCCTTATGACAATAATGGGATCTATCGTGTGTGGCTGGAAATAATTTTAACATTTTTTTACAACATAATCGCTCTACATTTGTGGGCGATTTTTTTTATTTGAAAACACAACTATCCATAGAAATATATTCCTCTGTTTCAGAACTTCCAAGTAATTGGAATGATTTTGCTATTGAAAATATTTTTCTGAGCAAGCAATATTTGGAAACCCTTGAAAAATCTGCTCCAATAAATATGTTTTGCCATTTTATTGGATTGTTTAAAGACAGTGAGTTAGTTGGAATTGCTCTTTCGCAATTTTTAAACTTAAACCACTTAGAATCTTTTGGAGAACGCGATAAATGTATAAAAAATGCCGTTCGAAATACATTTTTGAAAAAATTTTGCTCCCACATTTTAATTATTGGAAACAATATGCTAACAGGACAAAATGCTTTTGCTTTTTCTGATAAAACAGATGAAGTTCAAGTGTTGTTAGCATTAAAAACCGCAGCTGAAAATTTAAAAACCGTTTTTAGAAATAAAGGTTTAAATGTTCATATTTCAACCTATAAAGACTTTTTAGCAGAAAAGTTAACGGTTTTTCATCAAGCAGGATTCAAGGATTATTTTCAGTTTTCAGCCCAACCCAACATGATTTTTGAAATTCCAAATCATTGGAAATCCAATCAGGATTATATTGATGCTTTGTCAAAAAAATACCGAGACCAATACAAACGCGCCAGAAAAAAAGCTGAAGGTGTTGAAAAAAGAAAAATGGAACTTGAAGATATTATTAAACACGAGGAAACCATCTTTGATTTATATTTTCACGTCGCTAAAAATGCCCACTTTAACACTTTTTTCTTAAGGAAAAACCATTTTAGGATCTTCAAAGAATTACTCCAAGACAAATTTCTTTTTTACGGTTATTTTCTAGACGAAAAATTAATTGGCTTCAATACCATTATCAAAAACGGACAGGTATTGGATACCTACTTTTTAGGTTACGACGATAGTATTCAACGAGAAAAAATGCTGTATTTGAATATGCTTTACGACATGGTTGCCTACTCTATTAATCAAGGTTTTAAGGAAGTAATTTTTGCCAGAACAGCTTTAGAAATTAAGAGTTCTATTGGTGCAAAGCCAATGAAAATGTATAGTTTTGCAAAACATAGCAATCCAATTGCTGACTTAGCCTTCGAAAAAGTGTATTGTTATTTGGAACCGGAAGTGGTCTGGAAAGAACGGAATCCTTTCAAATAATTCTAATTTATGGAACGGCAATTTTCATCTGTTTGTGTAAAATATGAATTTCTAATTCATTTTGGGCACCACAATATTCTCCATCAATTTGAAAATTAACGGGTCTATTTGTTTTGACAAATGCTTTTTCGGTCGAAATTATTACAATATCCTCAGAATCAATTGGCATATTTCCGGTAATAATTTTGCCAAGCAATAATATATCTAGACTTTTTAAAATAATTAATTCAAACTTTCCATCATCCATACTCCCGTTTGGATTAATCGTGACGCCTGTTCCGTATTTCTGAGAATTCGCAATTACAATTATTCTAGCAGTATGTTCTACGGTTTCATTATTGGCTGTTATGGAGGCCAAAAAGGGTTCTTCGGCATCTTTTAAAGTGGTAAAAGCTTGCATTGCATATCCCCAAAAACCTCGCAAATCGCTTGTTTCATAATTCTTGACCAGATCAGCATTGATGCCAATGTCACTCAGGTGAATGCTCTTTTTACCGTTAATGCTAATCATATCCATTTCCATATAATGGTGTAAAAAAGCAACCTCCAAATTCTCTTCAAGTGTAGCAGGCAATCCCAAATCGACAGATAAACCATTAGCCGAACCAGCAGGCAAAATCCCAATAACAATATCGTGTTTTTCCATTGCTTCTGCTACCATCTTTATGGTTCCATCACCGCCGGCCACAACAATTCGTTCTGGAAAGTATTCCTTAAATAGAGACTGTATGGCAGCAAAATCATTTGCTCCAGTGGTTTCATAAACAACTATGTTAAACTGATTTGCAATCGCAAACTCGTGCACAGTACTCAGCAAATCTGATTTATCCAAATCTCCAGAAATTGGATTAACAACCAACATTATATTTTTTTTCAAAATTTAAATCCTTTTATTGGTTAAAAACGATTAATTTAACACATTACAAATTTACGACAATAAATGAAGCCTATTTTAAAATTATATCGAGGATATGCTAATGACGAAGAATTAATCGTGATGGGTCACGTTTTTAAACCTACCAAGACTAAGGATTATGCTTTCGAAAAAAAGAAATTCAAAAATGCATCTTCCATTATCCGATTATTTAGACTAAAAACGCTCGCAAATGCTGATGTTTATTTGGAACACAACAACACCACAATTCATACTAAAACTTTAATTGATGGCTATTTTAAGTTTTGTATTCCAGTAGATCAAAATGTGGGTCACGGCTGGATTGATTATGAGGTGAGCATCGTTCACGGTGATACAAAAATTGTGTCCAAAGAAAGTTTCATTCGGCCCAAGAAAGAAAATTTAGGAATTATTTCGGATATAGATGATACTTTTTTAATTTCTTACACCGAGAATTCTTTGAGAAAACTTTATAATTTGTTATTTCGAAATGTCAACTCTCGAAAAGTTTTTGACGATGTGGTTCGTCATTACCAAGCTTTGAGCGTTTCAGGGAGAATAAATAATGAGGAACAAAACGCCTTTTTTTATGTGTCGAGTAGCGAATGGAATTTGTACCGTTTTATTGTAAAATTTTCCGAATTACATCAATTACCAAAAGCGGTCTTATTACTGAAAGACATCAAATCTAGTCTAACTGATTTTTTATGGACTGGAAAAGGCGATCACAATCATAAATTTGAAAAAGTAAAACACATTTTGGAGTTTTATCCCAATTTAAAATACATTTTATTAGGGGATGATTCTCAAGACGATCCATTTTTGTATGAAGCCATTTGCAAAATTTTTCCTGTTTCGGTAAAAGCAGTTTATATCCGTAAGACGGATTCAAAAGAAAAAGAAAAGGTATTAACTGCTTTAAAAAACTTGGAAAGCTTAGATGTTTCGGTCTGTTATTTTACGCACAGTAGCGAAGCAATTTTACATTCTAAAAAAATTGGATTAATTTTATAAACCTGCATTATCAATTTCTTCCTGAACAATTTCCCAATCTAAAAGCAGTTGGTCTAAATCGACTTTTTTCTTGTTGTAAGCCATGAAAAATTTAGCATCTTCAATATGTTTGTCATAATTGGAAGCTAACATTTTGTCGTCGTGCAAAAGGTCTTTTTCTAATTGTTTAATTTGACTTTCTATTTTACTTAAACGATTCTGTAGTGCTTTTCCTTTCTTTTGATCTTCATACGAAGCTTTGCTACTCGTTTTTTGGGCTTGCGATTGAGGAGACAATTTATCGACGTCTTTTTTCTCTACTTCGCGCATATTTTCGAGGTTGCGCTGCTCTAAAAAGTAATTAATATCGCCCAAATATTCTTTAATTTTTTGATCTTTGAATTCATAAACAATATTCGACATTCCTTGAAGAAAATCCCTGTCGTGAGAAACCAAAAGTAGCGTTCCTTCATATTTCTGCAAAGCGGCTTTCAAAACATTTTTGGATTTGATATCCAAATGGTTCGTTGGCTCATCCATTACCAAAACATTGATGGGTTGCAAAAGCAATTTACAAAGCGCCAAACGATTCCTTTCGCCTCCCGAAAGTACTTTTACTTTCTTTTCGACATCATCACCACGAAACAAGAAAGAACCCAGCATATCTCGCACTTTCGAACGATTGGTATCTGTGGCGGCATCTTCCATTGTTCGTAAAAGAGTGATCTCACCATCCAAATATTCTGCTTGGTTTTGAGCAAAATAACCCAATTGTACATTATGTCCCAATTTAATATTTCCTTGAAATTTAAATTCGTGGACAATCGCTTTCATAAAAGTCGATTTACCTTGACCATTTTGTCCCACAAAAGCAATCTTGCTGCCTCGTTCTACCAACAGTGAAATGTCTTTCAAAATTACTTTTTCTCCGTATTTTTTGGTCACATTTTCGGCTTCGATAACCACTTTTCCAGGTTCTTTCGATAATGGAAATGAAATATTCATTACAGAATTGTCGTCTTCATCGACTTCGATGCGTTCTACTTTGTCTAATTTTTTAATTAGCGATTGTGCCATTGAAGCTTTGGAAGCTTTGGCGCGAAATTTCTCAATTAATCTTTCCGTTTCCTCAATTTTTTTGGCTTGGTTTTTTTGTGTAGCCAATTGTTTTTCTCTAATTTCGCCTCTCAATTCCAAATATTCTGAATACGGTTTATTGAAATCGTAGGCTTTCCCTAGAGAAATTTCGATAGTTCTATTGGTCACATTATCCAAAAACATTTTATCGTGCGAAACAATCACCACAACACCTGCATAATTTCGCAAAAAACCTTCTAACCAAATGATACTTTCAATATCCAAGTGATTTGTTGGTTCATCCAGAAGCAAAACATCATTGGCTTGCAATAACAGTTTGGCCAATTCGATACGCATTCTCCAACCTCCCGAAAAAGTATCGGTTTGATCGTTGAAAACTTCTCTTTTGAAACCCAATCCCAGAAGGATTTTCTCCGTATCTCCAATATAATTATAACCGCCTAACAGTTCGAAACGATGCGTATAATCAGATAAATCTTCTATGATTTGACCGTATTCTTCGCTTTCATAATCGGTTCTGGTAACCAATTGATGGTTGATTTGTTCTAATTTTTTTTCAACAATTTTTATTTCTGTGAAAGCTTCATACGCTTCTTCGAGGACAGTTCTCCCTTGCTCAAAATCAATATCTTGACGCAGAAATCCCATTCGAACTTCTTTTTCCTGAGAAATTACTCCAGAATCTGGAGCAAAATCTTTGGCCAAGATTTTGAGCATCGTAGATTTTCCAGCTCCGTTTTTGCCCACAAGACCCACTCGGTCTCCCGCACCCAATCGAAAGGTTACTTCTTCAAATAAATAAGTTCCTCCAAAAGAAACGGACAAATTGTGTATATTGAGCATGTTTTTGTTACTAATGTTACATTATGAGAAGGACAAAATTGTACCTTCGCTGAAAATTTTTGCAAATGTTAAAAAAAGGATCCAAACTAAATAGTATTTTAACAGGAAGTTGTCCAAGATGTCAGAATGAGAGTATGTATTTGGACAAAAATCCGTTACATTTTTCCAAAATTCTCACAATGAATGAAAAATGCAGCCATTGTGGACTTAAATACCAAATTGAGCCTTCGTTTTTTTATGGAGCAATGTATGTAAGTTATGGATTGAATGTTGCACTTGGTGTAGCTGCTTTTGTTACCTCTTACCTTATTTTTAAATCCAATTTAAAAACTGCTTTTATAGGCATAATTGCCTCGAATGTCCTTTTATTCCCTTTTGTTTTGCGTTGGTCAAGAAATATTTACATCAATATGTTTGTTTCTTATGACAAGAAATATAATAAATAAATCAGCTTTTTGTTATAAATCTTCTAATATCAATTGCTTTGTCTAGCGGCTTTTGGTATTCAATACATTCGAATAAAGCTTTGGCCATTGCCGGTCCAAGCACAACACCACGAGTTCCCAACCCGTTGAGAATATGTATCGAATTGTGATTGGTGTAGGTTCCAACTAGTGGTTTTCTGTCTTTAACAGTCGGACGAATGCCTGCTAAATGCTCCACAATTTCAAAATCACAAGTAATTATATCTTTTATTTTTGCGATCAGTTCCGCTTTTCCTTCTTCAGTTGGCGTATCCGTTTTGTCAGTCCAGTTATAAGTTGCTCCTACTTTGAACAAATCATTGCCTAGAGGCAAAATAAAAACGCTCGTATTTAGGATTACATCTAAGTCAAGTTGCGGTGCTTTTATGATAAAAATTTCTCCTTTCGTGCCATCTAAAGGCAAATTTTTAAAATATGGATTGGCGTGCATTCCAAATCCTTCGGCAAAAATGATATGTTTTGCTTGAATATCTTTGTATTGAGTTCCGTTGCTTTTCTCTTGTAAAAGAGAATAATTGAAAGATTCATCCAAAAATAAATTATTTTCAATCAGATAATCTTTGTATTTTTTTAACAATAATGCAGTGTCAACATAACCTGTTTGCAACACTTCTCCATATCCAAAAGGAGAATCAATCGACAAATATTTTCTAGAAATTAAATTAGTTGATAAAAATGGAGCGAGATTTTCTTTATCGGAGGCTGCGAACCAATTATTTTGCTCTTCAATAGAAAAAAATTTTCTCAAGATTGGCATTTTAAAATTCACCTTGCAATCGAGTTTTTTTTCCAAAATGGTAAAAAAATCATTCATAATCAGCAAATGTTCTTGGGCATGACCCACTTCGCTGAAACGTTTCAAAATTACAGGATTATATAAACCACCTGCAATTTTTGAAGAATTCTGAGAATTATTATCTAAAACTAAAATCGATTTGTGATTTTGCAAGGCAATTTCAGAAAACGAAATACCAGCCAATCCAGAACCTATTATTAAATAATCTAGCATTTGGGAGTTAGCGATTAGAAGTTAGCACCAGGAAGTTGGAAATACATAAAAACTAAAATGGCTATAAACAAAGAACTCTCGCAAGTAGCAAGAGTTCTTTTGTAAATTTAAAATGAAATTTAATAATTCCACATGTCTTCTTCGAAATTACGAATTTTATCCTTCACTCGCTCCGATTCCAATAATTGGTTTTGAGCATTGTCTTTCATGTAACTAACAATAGGCCTATCGCCATAAACGTTTTCTTCCTGATAAATTACAGCGTTAAAATGCCTCGAATTTAATATTTGATCGTAAGAAATGGGCATTGAAGAATTCTTATCGTTAAATGCTTTTGCCTCATGCAAAACAATTCTAGCATCTGGGAAAAAGACCCAGAATAATTCAATATAATCTTTTTCCTCACTGTTCATTGTATAAACATCGGGAGTCACCGGACAAATCCCTAACAGTCTATATTTTAACTCACTTTGTCGTTTGTCAAAATACCAGTATCCTTTTATTTTATATTGTGTTACATCCTGAGCGGTCAGATCTTGCTTTATAATATACTCCGGAGAAACTGTTTGTCCAGCATTTATTTGTTCTTTTCCTGCATCCGTTGTATCAATACGAGTCAAAGCAGCGGCAATGTCTTTGTAAGACTTTTTAGTGTTAAAATAACTATCCGAATATACTTCGGTAATTTCTCCACTTCGAATTGCTTTTGTCAAAACATCGTATAATGAACGTCTGTCGGAACCAATGTTTGCAGTATCAATTGGAAAATATAATGGAAAATTAATTCTTTCACTTAAATCAATAATTTCCCAAACCGTTTTTCCCATCAAAACATCCCTATCATCAACATAACCATATTCCAATGGTTTGTCATTGTCTGAAATGAGTTGGCCAGCAGATTTTAGTCCTATCTCTTCAGGAATCTTTGCGTTAAGCAAATTAGGTTGCGCATAAGATACTGCACTGCCAAGAATGGAAATAACAGCTATTAAAAAATTTCTCGTATTCATCATATTATCATTGTAAGTTATTGAAGTAACTTTGTTTCAAACTCCTTATTATTGTATTTCATAAATTACTGGTGCAGTTCTTGGCAACAAATAACTACCTGCTCCAACTAATTTTGTTTTAATTTCCGAAATGGTAACTTGATCTCCTCTTCCTACTTTAGAAAGAACCGATTTACATTGCGCATTCAATTTATTTCCAGCAACTACAACTGTAGGTTGTCCTGCAACTTTAAAATTGAAGCCAACAACATCAAGACCAACTTCAAAGTCGAAATCTACTAATTTAGCTCCAATTGTTGAAATTTCTAAGCTCGATTTAGGACCTTTTACAACTCCCATTTCTCCTCTAATAGTTCCTGTTGGACCTGGAATTCCTTTAATTCTAAAAGTTTTTCTGTCTGAAACTATAGAATTGTCTGGGAGTGTTCCTATAACATTAATCACCACTTGAGTTCCTCCGCCAGGGCGCATACTATATGCTCCCGCACTTCCTGAAGGTGATAATCCTGGTGCAGAAGCTTTTACTTTGTCAGCAGAAATTCCTGCAAATGAAATTGTCATTGGGTTCACAACCCCACGATATACTACGTTCATTTTATCGGCAGAAATTGTAGCTGATTTTGGTCTGGCTACAACAACATATTTGTCTTTAATTGGTAAGCTAATAACTTTTCCGTTTTCGTCAAAGTTGAAAGAACCACTAATGGGATGTTCTCCAATATTACCTGAACCAAATGAGAAATTTGCTTGACCAGCTGAAGCTTGTATACTGGAACCATTAACAATTACTGATTTAGCAATTAATTTTGGATCGAATTTTCCTAAAATAATTTTTCCTTTTACAGCTTCTCCTTGAAAGAAAACTGATTTTTCTAGAACTACAATTGGTTGATAGGCTGTTAGTGAAGCTGCTGCAATCAAATCAGATTGAAACATTGACGCCATCACATCACTTTCGGTGGCTTTTACATCAGCTTGCAATTGTGTCAATTTAGTAACTGTTGCAATTAAAGGAAATCCTTTGTAATTATAATCAATCCAAGGTAATGTTGCTCCAGCTGATTTAGATTTAATAGCGGTAGTTGCAAATCTTTTTTCAATTTTATTAACTTCAACTTCTGGAAGTTTACTTCCTGCAATTTCTTTGATTTGAGCTGGATAGTCTTTAATTTTATCTAAAAACTCCTGACCTTCTTTTGATGGTTTTTCTCCTTTAAAAAATAATCGATCTACTAAATCCCCTTTATCCATTTGCTCATATAAAAAGTTTCCTTGAGCATCTTTTTCGGTTTTTCTTGTTACCGTAGTTTTAATACCTTCTAAATAATCACAATATTCTTTTGATATTTTTCTAATTTTCTCAACTATAAGTTTCTTTTCACCATATTGCCCTGGTTGTTCCTGTGCTTTTTGGGCTAATTGTCCGAATGAATTCTCATTTCTTTCATCGGTAATTGAATTGGACTCAATAATTTTTGAATTTAAAATTCCGAACGCGGATAAGACTTCTTTGGACATATTTAATGCTAACATCGCGATAAAAACCAAGTACATTAGGTTTATCATCTTCTGTCTAGGGCTTAATTTTCCTGCTGCCATATTTTCTAATAATTAGTTATTGGTTTTTTAAATAAAAGTGTGAACTAATTACCTTTGTTACTCATTGCAGAAAGCATTCCTCCATAAACATTGTTCAATGACGATAAATTTGAAGTCAATGATTGCATTTGCTCTTTTAATTTTAAATTATTTTCAACAACCTCTTCATTAATTTGAGCGTTTCTTGAAGAGCTTTGAATTTGAATTTTGTATAAACTATTCAAAGATTCCATTTGAGCTGCAGCCAAAGTTAATTCTTCGCTATATTTTTTTGTAGAAGCAATCGAATCGGCAGTAGGCATAATGCTTTTTGCTGCACCTTCAAAGTTTTTGATGCTATTTCCTAAACTCATCATTAATTCTCCATCAATTTTAGCATCTTTAAGCATTGCGTCTAATTTTTTGGACAATAAACCTTGAGCATCTTCAAGAGGAGCTTCCACTTTTGCTACTTTTTTTCGAGCTTCACCGTTAGCCAATTCTGGATAAACCAAAGTCCAATCTAAATCATCATCTACCGGTTCAAATGCAGAAAGAGCAAAAATTCCAGCTTCGACAACAAGTCCTATAGTAAGCATTAAATTTCCAGTTATAAAACCCCATTCAATGTGAGTAATTTTGAATAAAGCGCCAATAATTACTACTGCTGCTCCCATTCCGTATGCGAAATTCATCTTTTGTTTACTTATCAATGCCATAATCTTTGTTTTTTAGGTTAAATTTTATTTTGAATTTGGTATTTTTATTTTTTCTTTTTGATTTTTTCAGTTGATTGTGTTCCCATATAATCCTGAACAGTTCTAAATCCTATGAAACTTCTTGCAGAATCAGCATATTCAAAAGTTCTGGTACTTACTTGAAGGAAATAAGCAACATCTTTCCAAGAACCTCCACGAACTACTTTACGTTTGTTTGAAGTATCGGTATTGTTTGGATTCATTGAAGAAACATATTCGTAGGCATTAGGATCATAAGAAGAATCCGTCCATTCCGCTACATTTCCTGCCATATTATACAGATTGTAACCATTTGGTTCATACGATTTTGCCTCAACAGTATACAAAGCTTGATCTGCTGCATAATCACCTCTCATAGGTTTGAAATTGGCAAGGAAACAACCTCTGTCATTTTTGGTATAAGGTCCGCCCCAAGGATAGGTAGCTGATTCTAAACCACCTCTAGCGGAATATTCCCATTCTGCTTCTGTAGGTAATCTGAAACTATTAGTCTGATCGTGACCTTTCTTTTTAGATTTAATATAGGTATTTTTATTCAGCGTTCTCCATGCACAAAATGCTTTGGCCTGATTCCAATTTACACCAACCACAGGATAATCTCCATAAGCTTGGTGCCAAAAATAATCATTGTGCATCGGCTCATTATAAGAATATGAAAAATCTTTAATCCAAGTTGTAGTGTCAGGATATACTTTTACTTGTTCTGTTCTGATAAACTCTTTACGTTTTCCAACTTTAGCTCTTGCCGCAGCTTGAATATCCATCCAAGAATATCTAAATTTTAATTTGTTGACGTCAATGGTTCTCAAACCATTATAAGCTTCTTCTTGTGGGATATACATAGAATCCATTACTTCAGTGTAGTATTCGTCTGGATATGCCTTAGTATCTTTAATCAATTTTACTTTATGGTTGAGTTTTCTACCAGCATAAGGGTCGTCATCTGTACCAATACTATAATAATTATCGTACATATATTTATCGTAAGCGGTCATTTTTGCAGGATCTTGATCATTAAAAGCAAAATCGCCAATACTTCCAGCATTTTTACCTTTACCTTTCGCTGTACCAGGTTTAATCCCAGATTCGTCCGCAAGTATAGCCAATCGAACTCTCATTGTAGAATCCTTTACCCATTCTACAAATTGTCGATATTCTCTATTAGTTATTTCTGTTTCGTCCATATAGAAAGACCGAACGGTAACCGTTTTTGTAGTTGCATCGCCAACACTAGCCACATCTTCGTCGGATTTTCCCATAATAAACGAACCTCCTGGAACTAAAGTCATTCCGTAAGGTTTCTCTGGATGCCATTTTGCACCTTTAACACCAACTAATTCTCCTTTGTCGGATATTTTTCCACATCCAATTAGCAGGGTTAAAATTGCCGTGAACGCAATAAACTTCTTCATATTAATAGGGTTATATATTCATTATTATTAAGTCCGTAAACCTATTTATTATTATTTAATAAAACAATTATTTAGAGTATTATTATTTCACATATCAAATCTAAAACTAAATACGATAAGAAAAAAATATTATATCGATTAAATGCTAAAAAAATCGATAAAAAGCGGAAAAAATCGTTTTATATAGGTTTTTTATTATAAAAAATAATCGATCAACTTAGACTATAACTTGCAATATTACAAAATTATGTGTCGTTTGTCGATAAATTAAACTATGTTTTTACGTTGAGCTTTCCACCATCTTTCGGGGATTTCTTGATTACAAGCTGCCAAATACTCCTCGTAAGAGCAAGGTAATAACGTGCTTTTCTTTAACTTATTATTACCCGAAGAAATAAATGGTATTTCTATCCACCATCTGTCCGTTTTATTACTCTTATAGAAAATTAATTCTTCTTCCAAAGGTATGATATATTTTATATAATTCTCCCGACTACCAAAAGGATATTCATTCGAACGATAATGATAGCCCTCTATGAAATACCAAATAATTTGAGCTATCAGAATGGATTCCTGTTTAGTATTATTGTGGTTAAAAATGCCAAAAAGTGAAACTTTATCGCTTATTCCCGAATAGCGAGACAAAGCACATATTTCTTTCCCATTAAATCCATTGGGCATAAAAGAATCGAAATTACCTGAATCAGCTGATTTTACCGAAGCCAAATCCATGCTCACAATATCGGCATCTCGAAAAACGGGTTCAGCAATAGATAAATTGTTAGAAATATCGCCTAATCGATAAGCATCAAAGAATAATTTATCAATTAAATCAATTTCTTCTTGCGAATTGAAATAGGTTTGAAAGCCAACATTGCTAAAATTAAAAAGATTATTAGGCTCCTCAATAATTATTTTGGTCAAATAAGAATTTGCAGAAAGCGCGTCATTTTCTTTTCCAAAATCAAATTTATTATCAATCGAAACTAGATTTACCATTTGTTCCAAGTCGTCATACGCTCTATAAAGTGCATACGTCAAATCCTGTGAACCACCAATAACAATGGGAATAATTTTCTTTTTAATTAAACTCGACACTACTTTTCGTAAGGCAAAATAAGTGTCGTCACATGAATTTCCTGCGAGAATATTTCCTAAATCTCCAAGGGAAACATTCCAATTTCCTGGAAATAAGCCGTACAATTCTTTTCGAATGTGTGTTAGCTCTACTTCCTCTGTTTGATTTACATCGCCACGATTTTCTAAAACTCCAATTATGGCGATTTTAATTTTATTTAAATCAGGAAATTCCTCATTCGAGTGAAACACGACTTTACTGCCCAATTGCTGAGAAGAAACCTCCTTTATAAACTGAAGGATTTCATTATCTAAAGGTTTTAGAAAATCAAATTCCATATCTTATTTCTTTTTTGCGACAGCTTTTTTAGCCACTGCTTTCTTTGCAGTAGGCTTTTTAGTTGCAGTAGTTTTTTTGGCAGCGACTTTTTTGGCTGGTGTTTTCTTGGCAATCATTTCTTGAACTTCGGCTAATGTCAATTTAGTGGCATCAATATCTTTGCTCAATTCAATTTTAATTTTCCCTTTGGTGATTACTGATCTTCCCCAACGTGCTTTTTCCACCAATATTCCTTCTGCTTCCCAGTTATGTAGCACCTTGTCAATATTTTTCTGCAATTTATCTTCAATCAATTCTTCAATGTCGGACTGCGAAAGATTATCAAAATTATATTTCTTACTCACATTGATGAAAATTCCATCCCATTTGATAAAAGGCCCAAAACGACCTGTTCCTTTTTGAACTCCTTCTCCTTTATAAGTGGCAATTGGTGCATCGGCTTGAGCTTTCTCGTCAATTAGTTCTTTGGCTCTTTCTGGGGTTACATCCAGTGGATTTTCGCCTTTGGGTAAGGAAACAAAAACACTTCCGTGCCGCACATACGGACCAAAACGACCGTTACTTACCTCAACTTCTTCTCCATTATAGGTTCCTAGATTTTTTGGCAACAAAAATAAATCCAAAACTTCTTCTAAAGTGATGTTTCCAATATTTTGCTCATTCATCAAACTAGCAAATTTTTTCTCCTCGTCATCGGCTTCTCCAATTTGTGCCATTGGACCAAATTTTCCCAAACGAACGGACACTTGTTTTCCTGTTTTTGGATCAGTTCCTAAAATTCTTTCGCCACTTTCACGATCAGCATTGGCTTCAACATCTTTCACATTTGGGTGAAATTTATCGTAGAATTCCTGCATCATTTTTGTCCAGTTGACGTTTCCTTCAGCAATTTCGTCAAAATCCTGTTCTACTTTAGCAGTAAAATTATAATCCAGAATATTTTCGAAATTTTTGACCAAGAAATCCGTAACAATAGTTCCAATATCTGTAGGAACCAATTTTCCTTTATCGGAACCGGTATTTTCTTTGAGCAACTTCTCCCCTAATTTTCCTGATTGCAAAGTCAGTTGAGTATAATTGCGTTCTTGACCGTCAAGATTTCCTTTCTCGACATAATTTCTGTTGAGAATCGTAGAAATTGTTGGCGCATAAGTCGATGGACGACCAATTCCTAATTCCTCTAATTTTTTTACCAAAGAAGCTTCGGTGTATCTTGAAGCGGGACGAGAATATCTTTCGGTAGCAGTAATATAATTATTTTGTAATTTTTCGTTGACTTTCATAGCCGGAAGCATCCCTTCTTGCTCATCATCGTCATCGTCATTTCCTTCTAAATATACTTTGAGAAAACCTTCAAAAAGCAAAACTTCGCCAGATGCTGTGAAAATTTCACTATGATTATTGGCCACAATTTTTACATTAGTACGTTCCAATTCAGCATCGCTCATTTGCGAAGCCAAGGTTCTTTTCCAAATCAAATCATACAAACGTGCTTGGTCTCTGTCAATGTTTACAGTATGTCGCGACATATCTGTTGGACGAATCGCCTCGTGAGCTTCTTGCGCGCCTTTGCTTTTATTGACAAAAGTTCGTGGCTTAGAAAACTCCTTTCCATAGGATTTAATAATTTCGGCTTGAGCGGCTTCCATTGCGTTCTTCGACAAATTCACACTGTCCGTTCTCATATAAGTAATGAGTCCAGCTTCATACAAGCGTTGCGCCAATTGCATTGTTATCCCTACAGGCAAATACAATTTTCTCGCCGCTTCTTGTTGTAAAGTCGAAGTTGTAAAAGGCCCAGTTGGTGATTTTTTAGTTGGTTTTGTTTCTAAATCCGAAACTTTATAGGCAGAACCGATATTCTTTTTTAAGAAATCTTCGGCTTCTTTTTTAGTATTAAAATTCTTTGGCAGTTTGGCTTTGAATGATTTTCCAGCTTCGTTAGTAAATTCAGCAACAACTGAATAAGAAGCTATTGGATGAAAATTCTGGATTTCTCTTTCTCTTTCAACAATCAAACGAACAGAAACCGATTGCACACGTCCTGCAGAAAGGCCTCCTTTTATTTTTCGCCATAAAACTGGAGATAATTCATAACCAACCAAGCGGTCTAAAACTCTACGAGCTTGTTGTGCATTGACCAAATTATAATCTATTTCACGTGGATTTTCAATAGCTTTTAGAATCGCAGTTTTAGTAATTTCGTGAAAAACAATTCTTTTAGTTTTCTTTTTGTCTAATTTTAATTCTTCGGATAAATGCCAAGAAATAGCTTCCCCTTCTCGATCCTCATCACTTGCTAACCAAACCATTTCAGCGTTTTTAGCTAGTGTTTTTAATTTGCTTACCAATGCTTTTTTATCGGCCGAAACTTCATATTTGGGTTTGAAACCATTTTCTACATCAACGCCAA
This sequence comes from Flavobacterium sp., assembly GCA_010365135.1. Taxonomy (GTDB): domain Bacteria; phylum Bacteroidota; class Bacteroidia; order Flavobacteriales; family Flavobacteriaceae; genus Flavobacterium. The sequence goes on along the minus strand of JAAFGY010000002.1, from coordinate 55,911 downwards.
TTTCTTTGGAAGGTAAGTCGGCAATATGCCCATAACTTGACTCGACTTGATAATCGCTTCCTAGAAATTTTTCGATTGTTTTTGCCTTCGCAGGGGACTCAACGATAACTAAATTCTTTGCCATTGCTTTATTTTTCTAGGACAAAAGTAGAAGAATTTTTTAAATATTGCGCTTTTGGGAATTTTAAAAGTGATTTTAATTCTTAGTCAACACTATAATCTTAATACAGTTTGCACAAATTCTCACGGATTCTCTAAATACAATTTCATGTAATTTGCCACAATAATTAATGAGTAAATAATAAGGACAAGACAGTTTATTCTAAAATTCTGCTCTTTACGTCGTTGTTGTAATTTTGACTTATGCGTATTCTGACGTTTCAAAGCAAATTTTGGTGATTACAAATGCAGTACCTCCGGATTGAAAAATAAAGAAAAATAGGAACATTCTAATTTTTAGTGAATTTAAACTGGTTTTAGTAAATTTTACCTAAGGCTTTATAAAATTAAATGCTGTAAATTAGTAAAAAAATTACGATGAAAACTTCTTGAGAAATTAGATCCGACATTGGTTACAATTGCCCATCTAAATTTGAAGAAATCAGATTTGAAATTTACAATAAATTTTCTTTTGCCCAATATGAATCATCGAAGCATTAAGCGTTCCGATTATTAAAAATCAATCATAAATACTATAAAAACAATGAAATACTTTTTCATCCTCTTCGTATTCGGCTTTTTAGGCAATGCTCAGATTAAAACCAATGATTTAAATTTAATGCCATGGCCACAATCTATTATCCTAACAAATGGCAATTTTGCTTTAGACAAAAATTTTAAAGTTAATATTACTGGAAATCCAAATCCTCGAATTTTTGCCAGAACATCACAGTTTTTGCGAAGATTAGATGGTAGAACTGCACTGTTTTTTGATCAAGGTTTCGTGACCAAAATCAATGAATTTCCCACTGCACAATTGCAAATCAATTGTTCGCAATCTGGAAAAGTTGGAATAAACCAAGATGAAAGTTATCAACTAGAAATTCAATCCAACAAAATAACCATTAATGCAGATTCCGATTTAGGAGCGATTCACGCATTGGAAACCCTATTGCAGTTACTCCATAATAAAAGTAATTCTTATTATTTTCCAACGGCTGCGATTTCGGATTTCCCACGATTTACTTGGCGTGGATTGATGATTGATGCAGCCCGACATTTTCAACCTGTAGATGTAATCAAAAGAAATTTGGATGCGATGGTAGCCTTGAAAATGAATGTTTTTCATTGGCATTTAACTGATGATCAAGGCTGGAGAATCGAATTGAAAAACCATCCCAAGCTAACTCAATTGGCATCAGACGGCAATTATTATACCCAAGAAGAAATAAAAAATATAGTAAAATATGCTGATGAAAGAGGCATTATGGTTGTTCCGGAAATTGACGTTCCGGGTCACGGATCAGCTATTCTGACCGCTTATCCAGAAGTAGGAAGCAAAGTCAATTTTGATGAAAATACCTATTCCTTGGAGAGAAATTCAGGAATTTTCACACCAACATTAGACCCTTCAAACCCAAAAACGTATCAATTGTTGAGTGAAATTTTTGACGAAGTTTGTCCGTTGTTTTCAGGAAATTATTTCCACATTGGCGGAGACGAAAACGAAGGAAAAGATTGGGATTCGAATCCAAAAATTCAGGAATTCAAAAAGAAAAATAATTTTGCTAATAATCATGAATTGCAAACCTATTTCACTATGCAATTGATTCCAATGTTAAAAAAACACAATAAACAATTGATGGGTTGGGAAGAAATAATGACCAAAAACCTTTCAAAAGACGCGATAATTCATTCTTGGAAAGGAACAAATGAAGGCGTTCCAACAGGACAATCACTTGCAAATGTTGTGAAAAATGGATATAAAACAGTTTTTTCAAATGGTTATTATATAGATTTAATGCTGGGAGTAGAAAATCATTATTTGAATGATCCAATGCCAAAAAACATCACGCTTACTGCCGAAGAAAAAGCAAGAATTTTAGGCGGCGAAGCCACAATGTGGAGCGAACTTGTAACTCCAACGACTATTGATTCTAGAATTTGGCCAAGAACTGCTGCCATTGCCGAAAGATTATGGTCTAATGAAAACATTACTGATTTGGCTAGCTTACGCAAAAGAATGAACGTTATTTCTTTGCAATTAGAAAACCTAGGAATCACCCATATCCGGAATAAAGAAGTGCTCTTGAGAAACATCAGCAACAATCAAACGAATACTGCTTTAGAAGATTTTTCGAATATTTGCGAACCCTTAAAACTATATTCTCGAAACAGTGACGGTACCGAATATAAAACCTATTCGCCTTTCACCCTATTTGCCGATGCTTGCACCCCAGATGCAACCGATGCTTTACATTTTGATGAAGTTGTTTCTAATTATCTGAAAAATAAAAACTCAGAAAACCAGATTTTGGTAACCAATTATTTAAAAAAATGGATTGACGTGAATACTAAGTTGAGCGAATTAAGCAATAATGCTCCGCTCATTCAACCGATATTACCTTTATCAAAAAGTTTAAGTGATTTGTCACAACAATTGCTTTTAAAAATAGAAAAAAAACAAACTGTTGATCCCAATAAATTAAATGATTTACTGGAACAATGCAATGCAAAAAACCACGCCGACGTAGAGTTGGCAGTATATAATAGTCTGAAAAAATTAATTTCGGCTGAATAAAAGTGAGTTTAAAAATACTCTAGCTCATTGCGTTTTAATTGCTTTTATTTAAAGTGAAATAACCTTTTCTATAAAAAGTAATTTCAATATAATATTATTACGAACCTTACAACCCTTTCGGAGTTTTGAACTTTTAAAGGGTTTGGTTTTAAAATACTGTTAATTCTTCATCTGACATCTTGTCAGATTCATTCAAATAATTGTACCTTTGCATCCTTATTAAAAATACACTTTTGAAAGTGACTTATGGAAAAGATTATTGAAGAAAGCAAGCAAGGCGAAAGTCTAGTTTTAGATAATAAACCCGAGAATACAAAGAAACTATTTATAGAAAGTTATGGCTGCGCAATGAATTTTTCCGACAGCGAAATCGTAGCTTCCATCCTGTCGTCAAACGGATATAACACAACACAAATCCTTGAAGAAGCTGATTTGGTTTTGGTCAATACCTGTTCCATTCGCGACAAAGCAGAGCAAACGATTCGCAAACGTCTGGAAAAATACAATGCTGTGAAACGGACGAATCCAAAGATGAAAGTGGGCGTTTTGGGCTGTATGGCAGAACGTTTGAAAGAAAAATTTCTAGACGAAGAAAAAATTGTCGATCTTGTTGTTGGTCCTGATGCTTACAAAGATTTACCCAATTTATTGTCCGAAGTCGAAGAAGGTCGTGATGCCATCAACGTGATTTTGTCAAAAGACGAAACGTATGGCGATATTTCTCCCGTTCGGCTCAATTCGAATGGCGTTTCCGCTTTTGTTTCCATCACTCGCGGTTGTGATAATATGTGTACTTTTTGCGTAGTTCCATTCACTCGCGGTCGGGAACGCAGCCGGGAACCACAAAGTATAATGAAAGAAATTCAGGATTTATGGTATAAAGGGTTTAAGGAAATTACACTTTTAGGACAAAATGTGGACAGCTATCTTTGGTATGGTGGTGGACTGAAAAAAGATTTTGTCAATGTTTCCGAAATACAAAAAGCAACCGCAGTTGACTTTGATCAATTACTCGAAATGGTCGCGGTGGGTTTTCCAAAATTGCGCATCCGTTTTTCGACATCCAATCCGCAAGATATGCACGAAAGTGTTTTGCACGTCATTGCGAAACATCCTAATATTTGCAAGCACATTCACTTGCCAGTTCAATCCGGAAGCGATAGAATTCTGAAGGCAATGAACCGTTTGCATACTCGAATAGAATATATGACTTTGATTGAAAAAATCAGAACTATCATTCCAAATTGTTCCGTTACCCAAGACCTAATCTCAGGTTTTCCAACTGAAACTGAAGAAGATCATCAAGACACGTTGAGTTTAATGGAACACGTAAAATACAGTTTTGGTTATATGTATTCGTACTCTGAACGGCCGGGAACACTGGCCGAACGCAAAATGGAAGATGATGTTCTCGAAACCACAAAATTGCGAAGATTACAAGAAATTGTCGATTTACAACGAAATCATAGCGCGATAAGAACTCAGGAATTCGTTGGGCAAACCGTAGAAGTTTTGGTTGAAAAAGCATCGAAAAAATCGGATAAAGATTGGTCTGGACGAAATTCACAAAGCATAGTGGTTGTTTTTCCAAAAGAGGATTATAAAATTGGAGATTTTGTGAATGTAAAAATCACTAGTTGCACCAGCGGAACTTTGATTGGGGAAGCGGTTGGATATTCTGAAATGAATTAATTTTCACTACGAACTAAGTCAAAACTATTTAGCATGACCAAAAAAAACATAATTATTGCAATACTTACTTTCATTATTGGATTTGGTTCCACTTTTTATATCATTAGAACCTATTTCCCAAAGCAAAAAGTAGAAAAAACAGTTCCTGTAAAAACTGAGAAATAAAAAATATGGAAACAGTTCAATCAATAAAACAACGATTCGAGATTATTGGGAATGACCCAAAACTCAATCGCGCAATAGAAAAAGCCATTCAGGTCGCGCCAACGGATATTTCGGTATTGGTTGTGGGTGAAAGTGGTGTTGGAAAAGAAAGCATTCCCAAAATAATTCATTCGCTTTCGCACAGAAAACACGGGAAATATATTGCCGTAAACTGTGGTGCAATTCCAGAAGGAACAATAGACAGCGAACTTTTTGGTCACGAAAAAGGCTCTTTTACAGGAGCAACTTCCACTCGTGAGGGTTATTTTGAAGTAGCCAGCGGTGGAACCATTTTCCTTGACGAAGTAGGTGAATTACCGCTAACAACTCAAGTTCGTTTGCTGAGAATTCTTGAAAATGGAGAATTCCTAAAAGTAGGTTCATCCCAAGTTCAAAAAACCGATGTTCGAATTGTGGCTGCCACCAATGTCAATTTGTTTGATGCCATTGAAAAAGGGAAATTCCGTGAGGATTTGTATTATAGATTAAGCACCGTTGACATTACTTTGCCTCCATTACGAGATAGAAAAGATGATATTCATTTATTATTCAGGAAATTTGCTGCTGATTTTGCTCATAAATATAAAATGCCAGCCATTAAATTAGACGATTATGCCGTTCAGTTGTTGCAAAAATTTAGATGGAGCGGAAATATTCGACAATTGCGAAATGTTGCGGAACAAATTTCAGTGTTAGAAACTAACCGCGACATAACATCCGCGACTTTGCAATCTTATTTACCTTCAGAAGCGAGCAATTTGCCTTCGGTAATCAAGGACGAAAAAAGCAAAAATGATTTTAGCACCGAAAGAGAAATTCTGTACAAAGTACTTTTTGATATGAAAAGCGATTTGAATGATTTGAAGAAATTAACCTTGGAATTGATGCAAAACGGTGGCGCTAAAGTTCAAGAAACGAATTCTAACCTTATTAAAAAAATATATGGCGCTAATGAAGAGGACAGCGAAATAGATTATGAAGAAGAGCCTAGAATTGGCATAAGTACAGCTCAAAACAACGAAAATAATTACCTAGAACAAGAGGACAATTACCAATTTGCCGAAACCATTGAGGAAGAAGAAATTTTAAAATTAGAACAACGAGAAATTGAAATGATCAAAAAATCTTTGGAAAAAAACAAAGGAAAACGCAAAGCCGCCGCCGATGAATTGGGAATTTCCGAAAGAACTTTGTATCGAAAAATAAAACAATTTGATCTTTAAAAATTGGATATCTTTGAACTTTTAAATATAAAATGAAACAACTACACTATCTCATTGCAATAGCGATCCTTTTTACCATCAGTGGATGTTCGGTTTACAACTTTACAGGAACTGGAAAAATTGATGCTAAAACTTTTCAGGTGAATTTTTTTCCAAATAATGCCGAGTTAATTCAACCCGGAATCGACAGGACTTTTACCTTGACATTGCAAGACCTTATTCAAAATCAAACTAACTTGAATTTGGTTAAAAATGGAGGCGATTTAACCTACGAAGGCGAAATTACAGATTACAGGATAAGTCCAATGATGGCCACTGCCGATATTACAGCTGCTCAAAATAGATTGACAATTAGAGTTAATGTACGATTTACCAATAAAAATAAAGAAGCCGATAATTTTGAAAAAACTTTTGAATTTTTCTTTGATTATCCTGCAGCCCAACAACTTTCTGGCCTTACTTTAGACAGTGCAATAAAAACAATTTACGAAAGAATTACGCAAGATATATTCAACGAATCTTTAGCAAAATGGTAAATCCAGTGAGCAGTTTTCAGTTTTCAGTTTAGCTGCTGAAATCTCAAATCTCAAATCTCAAATCTCAAATCTGAAATGAACGTAACCGATTATACTTATTTAATTAATAAACCAGATGCTATCAACGAAAAGCAAACGGACGACTTAGGAAAAGTTTTGGATGAATTTCCATATTTTCAAAGTGCCAGAGCTTTACGATTGAAAGGGCTTTTTAATCAAAATAGTTTTAGGTATAATTATGCCTTGAAAGTTACTGCAGCGCACACAACCGACCGAACCATTTTATTCGACTTTATCACATCGGATACTTTTGTGGCCATCCAAAAAGGGTTGTACGACAAAAAAATCCTTGAACTTCTTGACATTAGCGTGATTGATTGTGAAGTAATTAAGCCAGAAATACGGCTTGAGCCAAAAACCAACAAATTAGAACAATCCATTCGTACCACCATAAAAGAAGCTTCACCAATAGAAGCGGCCGAAAATCTAGAAATCGGAAAGCCTTTTGGTTTCTCCAAAGACGAAAAACATTCTTTTCAAGAATGGCTTCAACTCTCCAGAACGCAACCCATAGTTCGCGATGAAAACCCTGAAAATAAGCTTATTGACGATGAAAAAAAGAAAAAAGCGCAATTGATAGATAAATTTATCGAAGCTAGTCCAAAGATTTCTCCAATAAAACAAAACGCAACATCTTCTCTTAATACCAATAGTAATAAAACAGATAATTCCTACTTAATGACCGAGACATTGGCAAGAGTCTACTTGGAGCAAAAAAAATATCAAAAAGCGATACAAGCTTATGAGATATTAATTTTGAAATATCCAGAAAAAAGTAGTTTCTTTGCAGACCGAATCTCGGATATTAAGATTTTACAACAAAATAATAATTAAACAATGAGCACATTTTCAATTTTTTTAGTTTTAATAACAATAGTTTGTTTTTTACTCGTAGTAGTAATAATGGTTCAAAACCCTAAAGGCGGCGGACTTTCTTCATCATTAGGTGGTTCAACACAAATAGGTGGTGTACAAAAAACTACCGACTTTTTAGACAAAAGCACTTGGACATTAGCCACCATATTAATTGTCCTTATTTTACTCTCAAGTTTAAGTTTTGGAGGATCATTAGGCGATAAGGACTCAAAAATTATTGATAAAACAGAAACTGCTGTTCCAAAAACAACAACACCTGCTCCAATGACTCCTGCTCCGGCAACTGAGCCTGTAAAAAAATAAGTTACATTAACATATAATAAATGCCAGCCTGTCAAAGCTGGCATTTTTTTTAAGAAAAAATGTCAGTTTTCAACTGTTGGCATAATTTCTGAAATCCGAATCTTATCAAATTAATAATAATAAAATATTCTATCATTATGGCTTTAAATATTAAACCACTTTCAGACCGTGTTCTTATTGAACCCGTAGCTGCTGAAACTCAAACTGCCTCCGGAATTTTTATTCCAGATACTGCAAAAGAAAAACCACAAAAAGGAACTGTCGTTGCTGTTGGAAAAGGGACAAAAGACCACGAAATGACTGTAAAAGTAGGTGATTCTGTTCTCTACGGAAAATACGCTGGAACAGAATTGAAATTAGAAGGAAAAGATTATTTGATAATGCGCGAGGATGATATTCTTGCAATAATCTAAAATTGCTTTTGGCTATTAGCTTTCAGCTATTAGCATAAAGAGAAAATCAAAACTGAAAAACTATTAATTAATAATATGTTTGGCTCCAACTTTTAATGATAAACAAATCGCTAAAAGCCAAAAGCCAAAAGCTAAAAGCTAAATAAAATGGCAAAAGATATAAAATTTGATATTGAAGCACGTGACGGATTAAAACGTGGAGTCGATGCATTGGCAAACGCAGTAAAAGTAACTCTTGGACCTAAAGGTCGTAACGTAATTATTGGAAAATCTTTTGGCGGACCAACCGTTACCAAAGATGGTGTGACCGTTGCAAAAGAAATAGAATTGAAGGATCCATTAGAAAATATGGGTGCTCAAATGGTAAAAGAAGTAGCGTCGAAAACCAATGATTTGGCTGGGGACGGAACTACAACTGCAACCGTTTTGGCGCAAGCCATTGTAAAAGAAGGTTTAAAAAACGTTGCTGCCGGTGCAAATCCAATGGATTTGAAACGTGGAATCGACAAAGCTGTTGAGGCCATTGTTGCTGATTTGACAAAACAAGCAAAAGTAGTAGGAAGTGATTCTGAAAAAATAAAACAAATCGCTGCAATTTCTGCGAATAATGATGAAGTGATTGGCGAATTGATTGCTAACGCTTTCGCAAAAGTTGGAAAAGAAGGTGTAATCACGGTTGAAGAGGCCAAAGGAACTGATACTTATGTAGATGTTGTGGAAGGAATGCAGTTTGACAGAGGTTATCTTTCTCCTTATTTTGTTACCAATGGTGAGAAAATGGAAGTGGAACTAGAAAGTCCTTACATCCTTTTGTATGACAAAAAAGTTTCTTCCTTAAAAGAACTATTACCAGTTTTAGAGCCCGTAGCTCAATCTGGAAAACCATTATTAATTATTGCGGAAGATGTTGATGGAGAGGCATTATCAACATTAGTCGTAAATAAATTGCGTGGTGCCTTGAAAATCGCAGCTGTAAAAGCACCAGGTTTTGGCGACAGAAGAAAAGCAATGTTGGAGGATATTGCTATTTTAACTGGCGGAATCGTAATCTCAGAAGAAAGAGGGTATACTTTAGAAAATACGACTATCGAAATGTTGGGAACTGCAAAAAGAGTAACCATCGACAAAGACAATACAACCATCGTAAGTGGTGCTGGCGAAGCGGATGTTATCAAAAATCGTGTGAGCCAAATTAAAGGTCAAATGGAAGCTACAACTTCTGATTATGACAAAGAAAAATTGCAAGAACGTTTGGCTAAATTAGCTGGAGGAGTTGCTGTTCTTTATGTTGGTGCCGCATCTGAAGTGGAAATGAAAGAGAAAAAAGATAGAGTTGACGATGCGCTTCACGCTACTCGTGCCGCTGTTGAAGAAGGAATTGTCGCTGGTGGAGGTGTTGCGCTTTTGAGAGCTAAAAACGCCTTAAAAGATTTAAAAGCAGACAACGCTGACGAAGCAACTGGAATCCAAATTATATCTCGTGCAATTGAATCGCCTTTGAGAACGATTGTAGAAAATGCTGGCCTTGAAGGTTCCGTGGTTGTAGCAAAAGTGGCTGAAGGTTCAGGTGATTTTGGCTATAATGCTAAAACTGACGAATATGTGGATATGCTAAAAGCGGGAATTATTGATCCTAAGAAAGTAACTCGTGTAGCTTTAGAAAATGCTGCCTCAGTTGCTGGAATGATCTTGACTACCGAATGTGCCTTGGTAGATATCAAGGAAGACCACGGTAGTGCAATGCCAATGGGTGGCGGAATGCCGGGAATGATGTAATTTTCAAGTACGAAGTAAGATATACGAATTACGAAGTTAATTTGAATAAAAAATCCGAAGTTTAAAGCTTCGGATTTTTTTGTTTTTTCATATTAATGAACTCTTTTTTTTAATAATTTCCATAAAACAGGAAGCGTTGTTACCAAAACAATTCCAATGACAATATATTCTATATGAGCTTTTAAATCTATACCAAATTGATTTTTAAATAAATCCGACAAATAATGTCCCGCAAAAATCATACTAAAGGACCACAGTACAGAACCCATTATATTGTTAAACATAAATTTCTTTTTATCCATTGACGCAATTCCTGCAACTATGGGCGCAAAAGTTCTGAAAATGGGTATGAACCTTGCAAAAATTATTGCTTTTCCTCCATATTTATCGAAAAAATCTCTGGATTGCAAAAGGTATTTTTCCTTAAACCAAAAAGTATCTTCCTTGTTATATAGATAAGTGCCCCCTTTGACGCCAAACCAATACCCCACCATATTCCCCAAAACACCTGCCAAGGAAACCAATGAAGACAATAAAACCACATTAACAAAATCGTTGCCTACTGATATTTGACGAGTTAATAACTCACTATAAATCCCCGCTAAAAATAACAAACTGTCGCCTGGAAGAAAAAAACCTGCAAATAATCCTGTCTCGGCAAAAATTATAAAAAGAATGACTATCAATCCCATTTTTACTCCGCCAAATTCCATTAAAATATAAAATTCAGGATTTACTAGTTGTGTCCAATCGAAATTACTCATAAAAATATTTTAAAATTTTTTTGGTTGTGAAAGTAATTATATTTTAGCGAAATAGCACTATCAAGGAAATGGATTTCGGCTTTTTTAATAAATATTTAATACAATATGGGTTATTGTAGTTTTTTTCTAAAGTTCAAACTCTTGATTCATTTGTGGAATTACACATTCAAAACCATACCTTTCATTGATTTTAATGCCGAGTTCCTCTAAAGCCCCATCTTCTCCGTGAACCAAAAATATTTTTTTAGGAGTATTTTCCAATTCAGAAAGCCAATTGATCAAATCCTTTTGATCGCCATGAGCCGACAATCCTTCTATGTTGAGGATATTGGCCTTAACATCATAGAATTTGCCATAAATTTTAATTTCTTTTTCGCCTTCCAATAATTTTCTGCCACGTGTTCCTTCGGCTTGATAGCCAATGATGATTACGGTAGTTTCAGGCAAACCAATATAACGTTCTAAATAACTCAAAACTCTACCGCCGGTAATCATCCCGCTAGCTGCAATAATTAGTTTCGACCGTTTTTTGTAAATCGCTTCAATAGTATCTTGATAATCCGAAATCATTGTAAACATTTGACACATTGCGACATAATCTTGTTCGGGCAATTTGTGCCATTTTTTATTATTTTCAAAAATTTCCACAACACTAATTCCCATTGGAGTATCAATTATATACGGAATATTTGGAATTTTACCTTCAGTTTTAAGTTGCCACAGCAAGTACATCACTGTTTGAGCGCGTTCTACAGCAAAACTCGGAATAATAATTGTTCCGCCTTTTTGAACTGTATTGTTAATATACATTTCTAGTTCTGCTTTGACATTCGAGTCGGGATGAAGGCGATTTCCGTAAGTGCTTTCCAAGAAAATATAATCCGCTTTTTTGGGTTTGGTCGGCGGATACATTAAAATATCGTTATCACGACCAATATCTCCTGAGAAAACCAGCGTTTTATTTTCCAAATTCAATTCGATGCTGCAAGCTCCAATAATGTGTCCAGCATTGACAAAAACAGCTGAAATCTCGGCATCCAAAGCAATATTTTCATTGATTTTTACGACTCTAAAAAGAGGAAAAACAGCTTCGGCTTGTTCTAAATTATAAAGTGGTTCGGCAATTTCGTGTTTAGAATAATGCTCTTTATTCGCCTTATTGGCTTCTTCTTCTTGAATTTTTGCACTATCTGAAAGGATGAGTTTGGTAATGTCTTTAGTTGGACTCGTACAATATATTTTCCCTTTAAATCCTTGCTCTACCAATCTTGGCAACCAACCACAATGATCCAAATGACCGTGAGTCAACAATACAATATCTACGGTTGAAGGCAATACTGGTAAGGACTGCCAGTTTAGTTCTCTCAATGGTTTAATGCCTTGAAATTGTCCGCAATCGATTAAAATTCGAACCCCATTACTTTCAATTAATGTTTTTGAACCTGTTACCGTTCCTGCTCCTCCAATAAACTTAATTTTCATGATTTCCTATTTTTATCAACGGTTAAAATCATTGGCTATTGATATATTTACACAATTCTGAGGCTTCTTTCAAAACGTTCTTTATCCGATTAGGACTCAATCCTATTTTTTCTAAACATTCGGAATTGTTTATTAATTCTTTTACTAAAATCACATCAAGGACTAGCAATCTGTCTTTTTCTGGCAATGATAAAGTGGTCAAACAGGTTATTGGATAAAGATAATTGTCGTCGTTTTTAGTTTTTAAATTATTGTTTTCAGGGAAATTCCAACTTAACAAACTCAATCCCGAACAATTTGCAAACTGAATTGCATCCGATGTAAATCGATTATTGGTAACAATCCAACATTTTGATATAGATTCTCTCCCAGAGAAAATGACGTGTTTTCTTTCTTTCAAATCATTAAAACGGGACAAAATATACATGGGTACTTTTACATCCGAATTGGCATCTTTTCCCATATGAAATTTACACTCAATCATCGAAATGACATGATCTTTTTGGACCAAAACATCAATTTCGTGCGAAACGCAGTTGCCTTGAAGAATCGAATTCGTTTGGGTTTCGTACTGTTCAGAAGCGAAAAGCCGAGCAATATATTTTTCGAAGAAAAATCCAGCAGGCCCTAATAATCGGATAGCTTCTTTCAAATTATATCGAGCAGCATTGGTATTTGAAGCTTTTTTCAGCAGACCAAAAGCCATTTTGTAGATATGTTTGGTCGAAATTCCCTCGTAGATTTCATTTTGAATGCTTTTCAAAATAGTTTCGACAACTTCTTGACTCGCTCCTGATTTCAAAAGTGACTGTTTGAGTTTACTTGGGTTAAAATCAACAATATCGCCTGAATGTTTTACTATCTTCATCGTTTTGTAATTTTAATAAGGCACCGCCAATTGCGCAATTAAAGGTACGATAAAAAAAACCGCCATTTTGCTTTATACACAAAAATGCAAAAAAGGAATAAATATAGAATTGTTTAATTATTTAAAACAAACAGGAATAATTTCGCCTTTGTCCAAACAATATTTCTCCACTAATTCGGGAGCGATTTTATGGGTGTAATCTTCTTCAACTACAGTAAATCCAATGCTTCTTAGTTTATCAAAATAATCTTGCCCATAAATGCGAACGTGATCATATTGTCCAAAGATTGCTGCACGTTCCTTTTGATCTATGATGGAATCATCTGCAAAAGTGAGTGCTCTTTTTAAATCTTGGGGAATTTGAAGAATAGCCATTCCACCTTTTTTCAAAACTCGAAACAGTTCCTGCATCGCTTTGGTGTCATCCGGAATGTGCTCTAAAACGTGATTGCAAAAAATAATATCGTAAGAATTGTCCTCGAAAGGCAAGTTACAAATGTCTGCTTTTACATCAGCTAAAGGAGAAAACAAATCGGTTGTAGTATAATCGATATTTTTCTGGTTTCGAAACAGTTTATAAAACGCCTGTTCTGGCGCAAAATGAAGAACCTTTTTTCTTTCATTGGAAGTAAAAAAATCGGTTTCGTTTTTTAAATACAACCACAACAAACGATGTCTTTCGAGCGAAAGCGTACTTGGTGAAAGCGCATTATTTCTCTGTTTTCCGTAGCCATAAGGCAAAAACATACGGAAACTTTTGCCATCAATTGGGTCGGTAAATGTATTTCCTTTTAAAGCTAAAGCTAAAACAGGACGTGCAGCATAACTCAGTCTAATTAATATCGGACGAGGAATGGTATTGAGTATTAGTTTAAAAAGTTTTTTCAAAATGGTAAAATCTGTGTTTAAAGAACAAAAGGAATTTTTCTAAACTCATCTTCCTCATTACTTACAATTCCCAATGCTTTATAAATATACGCAAAAGTCGAAAGCAGTTCTGGTTTTCCGTCAATTAACGCCACGTCGTGTTCAAAATGAGCACTTGGTTTTCCGTCGGCAGTTAGGATTGTCCAACCGTCTTTGAGTTGTTTGATATTTTTGGTTCCCAAATTAATCATTGGCTCAATAGCGACGACCATTCCTTCGACAAAAAGTTTTCCACGACCGCGTTTTCCGTAATTAGGCATTTCTGGATCCTCGTGCATTTTTTGACCGACACCGTGACCAACAAGTTCGCGAACCACGCCATATCCGTGACCTTCGGTATATTTTTGAATAGCATTTCCCACATCTTCTACCCGATTTCCAGCTTTAAATTCCCGAATTCCTACGTATAAAGATTCTTTGGTTACGCGCAACAATTTTTTAACTTCGGGAGCAACCTCACCAATTTCGAATGAATAAGCGTGATCACCGTGGTATCCATTTTTAAATGCGCCACAATCTACTGAAATCACATCGCCACTTTCTAATGGTTTGTTGTTCGGAATTCCGTGTACCACTTGGGCATTTGGACTCATGCAAAGCGAGTTTGGAAAATCATATAAACCAAGAAAACTTGGAACGGCGCCGTGATCCCTTATGAATTCTTCGGCTAATTTGTCTAAATACAAAGTGGTGACTCCTACTTTGATTTCGGAAGCTATCATTCCTAATGTTTTTGAAACAATTAAGGCACTTTCGCGCATCAATTCTATTTCTTCACGGGTTTTTTGGATAATCATAATGCTTTTTTCTGACTGCAAAAATACAATTAAAAACTGATTATTTAAAAATTTGATTATGTATGAGTTTTATCATATATTTCTATGGAATTTGATAGTAACTTTGTTTAAAAATTTAAAGCGTATGAGCAAATATGTAACCGCCCAAGAAGCCGTAAAAGTTGTGAAATCTGGAGATAGAGTTTATCTTCAAGCTGCTGCGGCTGCCCCTACGATATTGGCAAACGCATTGACAGAAAGAGCATCTGAATTAAGAAGTGTAGAGATTTGTCACTTACACATTGAGGGAGAAGCGCGTTATGCAAATCCAGAATTCGCAAAAAGTTTTCATGTGAATTCCTTTTTTATTGGTCCAAATGTAAGACACACATTGGCGGCAGGAAATGGTTCTTATACCCCAGTTTTTTTGAGTGAATTGCCCTATCTGTTTAGAAAAAAAGTACTACCTCTGGACGTTGCATTTATTCATGTTTCGCCACCTGATAGCCACGGATATTGTTCGCTTGGCGTTTCGGTGGAAGCAACATTGGCAGCAATTGAAAGTTCAAAAACGGTAATTGCACAAGTAAATCCGCATATGCCAAGAACTTTTGGCGACGGATTTCTTCATATTTCCGAAATTGATTATTTAGTCGAAGTCAATGCGCCAATATACGAGCATGCAATGGGAGAATCATCTCCATTAGAAGATAAAATAGGAAATTATATTGCTTCATTAATCGAAGATGAAAGCACTTTACAAATGGGTATTGGCTCTATTCCAAATGCTGCTTTGTCCAAGTTAACCAATCATAAAAACTTAGGATTGCACACCGAAATGTTTTCGGATGGAGTGATCGATTTAATAGAAAGCAACGTTATTAATGGCAATTTTAAAGGAGTTTCGAGAGGAAGAGCATTGGCTACCTTTTTAATTGGTTCCCAACGATTGTATGATTTTGTAAATGACAATCCGTTTGTCGAAATGCGAGAGTCATCGTATGTAAATGATACCGCCAGAATTCGAAAAAACCCCAAAATGGTTGCTATAAATTCAGCAATAGAAGTAGATGTAACGGGTCAGGTTTGTGCCGATTCTATTGGCGCAAGAATGTATTCTGGAGTGGGTGGTCAAATGGATTTTATTCGTGGCGCGTCATTAAGTGAAGGAGGAAAAGCTATTATTGCACTACCTTCTGTGACAAAAAATGGCGACAGCAGAATTGTACCCTGTTTAAAACAAGGTGCTGGAGTTGTAACTACTCGTTCTCATATTCAATACATTATTACCGAAAATGGAATTGCCGATTTGTATGGAAAAACACTACGACAACGTGCAGCCGAATTGGTGAAAATTGCGCATCCAAACCATCAAGAATGGATTGATAGAGAATATTATAATTTAATAAATTGTAAATAAAAAAAAGTTCTGCAAATTTGCAGGACTCTCTTTATAAACTCATTATTCTTTTTACAGAAGTGAATGTCGTGTCATAACTTCGGGTTTTTCGATTCCCATTAATTCCAAAATGGTGGGTGCCAAATCGCCCAAAACGCCATCGTGAATGGCTTTTAGTTCTTTGTCTACCAAAATAATTGGAACCGGATTGGTGGTATGTGCGGTGTTCGGACTTCCATCAGGATTAATCATCGTTTCACAGTTTCCGTGGTCAGCAATTATCAATGTCGTATAATCATTGGCCAAAGCCGCAGTAATCACTTTTTCTACACATTTATCTACTGCTTCACACGCTTGAATTGCTGCGCTCATTACGCCTGTATGCCCAACCATATCGCCATTGGCAAAATTTAAACAAACAAAATCAACCTCCCCTTTATTCAGTTCAGGAACCAAAGCATCAGCCAATTCAAAAGCACTCATTGCGGGTTGTAAATCGTAAGTCGCTACTTTTGGAGAATTTTTCAAGATTCGACTTTCGCCAATAAAAGGCAATTCTCTACCGCCAGAAAAGAAAAAGGTTACGTGAGGATATTTTTCAGTTTCGGCGATTCTTATTTGTTTTTTGTTTGCTTTTTCTAAGACTTCGCCAAGGGTTTCTGTAACGTTGTCTTTATTGTAAACTACTTTTACATTCTCATACGTTTCGTCATAATTGGTCAGCGTAACATAGTACAAGTTGAGTTTGTGCATATTTTGCTCGTGGAAGTCTTTTTGCGATAAAACTTCGGTAAGTTCACGTCCTCTATCGGTTCTGAAATTAAAGAAAATTACAACATCCCCTTCTTTAATTATAGCCAATGGTTCATCGTAGGCATCAACCATAATAATTGGATTGATAAATTCGTCGGTCACGTTATTTATATAGCTTTCTTCAATGCTTTGTACTGCATCTTTAGAATGGGTTCCGGTTCCGTTTACCAATAAATCGTAGGCAATTTTTACTCTTTCCCAACGTTTATCACGATCCATTGCATAATATCTTCCCACCACCGAAGCGATTTTTACAGCAGTATTTGCTATATAATTTTCTAAATTTTGGATGTAAGTAGAAGCAGATTTTGGATCCACATCACGACCATCGGTAAAAGCGTGAACGAAGACTTTCTGCAATCCGAAATTTTGTGTAGCATCGATCAAACCGCGCAAATGCGAAGTGTGTGAATGGACACCACCGTCAGAAACCAATCCAAGAAGATGAATAGCTACATTATTATCTTTTGCATATTGAAATGCCTCAACAAGTACAGGTTCCGTGTTTAAGGTTTTGTTTTCGACTGCAAGATTTATTTTGGCCAAATCTTGGTAAATAATTCTTCCTGCGCCAAGATTCATATGTCCTACTTCAGAATTTCCCATTTGGCCTTCAGGCAAACCCACGTTTAAACCATCGGTCCGAAGCTGTCCAACGGGATATTTTGTATATAAACTTTTGATGAAAGGAATGTTTGCATTGTCTATTGCGGATACTTTTGGGTCAGGAGAATTTCCCCAACCATCTAGAATCATAAGGATTACTTTTTTGTTCATTGTCTTGAATTTTTATGCAAAGGTAAAGCTTTCCAAAAAAATACAAGTACGTCATAACTACTATTATATATAAAAAAGAGAAGAGCAATAAATACTTAAAAATCTGCTGCAAAATGGGCGTTTTGATACAATAAATGCAACAAAAAATGTCCGAAAACCATGTAGAAAAATATGTTTTCCAAGGAAAAAATTTCAACATTCCATTTCAAAACCATTGCCTAAAAACTATTTCCTTGATTAAATAAAAACGTATAAAATTAGACAGAATTCTATAAAATAGTCGGTCGAAATGGTATATATTACATTTTCGAACTTAGAAAAATTATTTCTTTCTTTTCAAGGAATTATAATCGATATAATAGCGTAAGCTTACTGAAAAAATATTAGTCAAATTAGTATCGAACACATTGCTAAGATTTGTAGACATGTTTTTTTGGACAAGATTGGTGCTTTCCAAGGCATAATTTCGATACAAAACAGAGATTTCGCTTCCAGGAGCAAACCACCAAGAATAAGAAAAGTCTAAGTTCCAAGAGTTAAAATTTCTATTTTTATTTTTGGAATATGTTGAATTTGGAGCCAAATAGCCGTCCTCTTGCAGCGTGAAAAATTCGTGATTTTCAGAATATGACCAATAATAACGAGCGATAAGATTAAAAGTCATCTTATCATTTATAGAATATTTACCATTAAAATAATGCTCTACTATTTCTCGATTGCGTTCTCCAAAAATGATATCATTGTTTTGTAATAGGGAAACAAACCCTCTGTCATTTACTTTTCGAGTGTAAAGAATATTATAGGATAAGGAAAGTTTGTCGTTGAATCGGTATTTTATTCCACCATTTACTGTGTAGGTGTTTCTATTATCTTCATCAAATTTCTCAATATATCCCTCAATTTCATAATGAAATGGTTTATTGTCGTTCGAGTAAAACAGTGCATATAGTAAAGCACTTTTAGGCTTAAACACATATCTTGCATAAACGCGTGGTTCATAAAAATCGAATCGATTTACAGGGTTAATTTGAAGTTTACCTTCAAGATAATGGTTTTTTATTGTCGTGGCCGTCATTATAGCTTGATACCAAGCTTCCTGAGTTTTTCCAGTTGTATTTTGAATTTCAACATTTATGTTCTGGTTAATTTTAAAGGAATTAAAAACCTTGGTAGGATTAACTATTCGATACGTCATTTCTCCATAACCCGAGTGATAATTATTTACAAAAATCAAACCCAAATCATTGACATCATAATTTTCAGAAAGATATTTTCCCGAAAATAAATACCGGTATTTTCCCCTTGTTTTGGAAAAATTCAATGCTGTTTTATAACCATCGTAATTTTCTAATCCATACATTGACCCATAATTAATATCGCTATCCTTTATAGAACTGTATTTAAAATCACCCGACAATTTAAAGGTATTTGCTTTTGTATTCAAATCGAATAATAAAGCTGCGACATTGGCATCGCGAAAATTTCCGTTTCGAATGGTATTTGTATTCACTAAAGTAACCGATGAATTTTGATTAAAACGCTGATCTAAGACCAAAACATTGTAATTTGTCAAGGGTTGTATGACTTCTTTTCGCGTTACTCCCGATATAGTATCTTGAATTTTGGCATACGTTTTTTCGGTAATAGCGTTCAAAAATCCAATTCCTAATCCTTTTTCGGTTCGACCAGAAATTTTTACCGCATTTATTAAATCGACAGTGCTAGGAAAATTTGTGATTTCCTCATTTGCAGCTAATTGATTCTGAAGCGCATAACTGTCTATTATTGGGCTTCCGCCAATTCTACGAGAATAAAACAGATTTCCTTTGGCAAATAAGTCGGTTGCTTCGGTAAAAAAAGGCCTGTTTTCATTGAGTTGTTGTTCAAAAGGCTCTAAATTTAAAATTGCATTGTCAAATTTTGTTTGTCCAAAATCAGG
Source organism: Flavobacterium sp. (assembly GCA_010365135.1). GTDB lineage: Bacteria > Bacteroidota > Bacteroidia > Flavobacteriales > Flavobacteriaceae > Flavobacterium. Next base: position 36,343 of record JAAFGY010000002.1, on the reverse strand, counting down.
AACTAAGATTGCATCAAGTGTAAAGGCATCATTTATTCCAAATTTTATATCCATTCCAGCCTTTAAAGTTTTATCAGAAGCATAGTCATCTTTTTGATAATAGGCCGATGTATATGGAATCAAGAAAAGACGAGTAGGTGTTTTTATGTTTTGGATTCCTTCCAAAATGCCTTCTTGTGTGATTATGGAACCAATTTTTGTATCGACAAAATTCCAAGTGTAACTTTGGTCTTTGGCACCACGCTTTATATCTCGCTTAAAATTCAAGCCCCACGTTTGTTTGGCTGCGTTTGAAAATCGAAGAGCTGCATAAGGAATTTTCATTTCGACAATCCAACCGAAAGTCGTTATCTTTACTTTACTGTCCCAAATCGCGTCCCAATTAAAATCTTCGAGGCTTTCCGTTGCCAAACAATCCATCTGAACTCCGGCAGCGCTAACAAAAAATCTAAAATCTTGTTGACCATCATTATTTCCGTTGATCGAAACTGAAAAATTGTCAGCAACGCCAAAATCATCTCTATTCGTTAATTCTTTAGAAATTTTATTGGGTTCATCGTCATACAAAATGGCCGAAATGTAAATAGCCGTATTATCGTATAAAACTTTTACCTCTGTTTTCTTGCTTTCGCTGATAGGTTTCCCGTTATCCGGTTCAAACATTATAAAATCAGTCGCAATTGGAGCAGTTTTCCATGCTTCCTCATCATTTTTAGCGTCTATAGTGATATTTTCGGCAGTAGATTTTGCCTGAAGTGTCTTTTTTTGGGCATAACAGCCTAGATTTATAAAAACAAAAAAAAGTAGAAAGGATGGATAAAACTTCGACATAAATTAAGATAATTATAAAGCAAATATAGTAATATTAACACAAAAAACAAAAAAACGCGATTTTTAACAACCTAAAATTGCGCTACATCGAGTATTGAAATCACATTATTTTCTTAAAATTTGATGGGAACAACATTTCTATCGTATATTTGCAGTCCCAAATTCAATGTCTAACCTAAACATTTTCAATGATTTATAAGATATTTCCTGCCGCTATGTTTTTGCTGTTCTCTATTTATACCAGTAAAACAAATTTTACTAATCCAGTAAAACTACAAAAAAAAGAAGTCGCAAGCTTAATAAGCACAAGTTCCGAGTCCAAAATCGAAACCCTTTATAAAAGCCTGAATTCCAATCATTTTGATCTACCTAATCTCGAAAGTTTTAAAGAAGCGCTAAAAGGTTTTTATTCGCTGAAAGAGAGAGGTTTAATCCAAAAAAATATTTTGACCTTAGTAGATTTTAGTTTGTCGTCCAATGTTAAAAGGCTTTGGGTAATCGATCTAGACACCAATACAATTTTGTATAATTCCTTAGTGGCGCACGGAAGGAATACTGGTGAGGAATATGCCAATAGTTTTTCAAATACAAATAGCTCATTCAAAAGCAGTTTGGGTTTTTATGCTACCGGCGAAATTTATAACGGCAAACACGGCATGTCCCTTAAATTAGACGGCCTAGAAAAAGGTATTAATGACAATGCAAGAGAAAGAGGCGTGGTGATGCATTCGGCAAATTATGTCTCAAATTCTTTCATTAAATGTAACAAAAGATTAGGAAGAAGTCAAGGATGTCCAGCAATTCCAGAAGAATCTCTTAAGGAAATTGTCAATACAATAAAGAACAAATCTTGTTTGTTTATTTATCACCCGTCCAGAAGTTTCGAAAAAATTTCTGCTTTATTTTCTTAATTTTTGATACAAATTGGCATCAAGATTATAGATGTCGTCTCTAAAAATTAATCTGTTGTCTTCGCTCCAAGCGGTCCAATATAAAACGTGAATGGTAACGTCATTCTTGATTTTTATCTGCTTCGTTTTTTCGTTTTGGAGTGTTTGGGTAATCTTTTCTAAATTCCAATTGCGCTCATCGTCAAGTAAATATTCAGCCAATTTTAATGGATGTTCCACTCGTACACAACCTGAACTGAGAGAACGCATTTGTTTTCCAAAAAAATCTCGATGATTGGTATCGTGCAAATAAATCGAAAACCGATTTGGGAATACCAGTTTCACCATCCCTAAGGAATTAAATGTTCCAGGACTTTGTACGTACCGATAACTTTTTGCTCTTGAAAGCAACCAATTATTGGCAGAAACTACCTTTCCGTTACTATCGTACACTTTTATATTGGACTGAGCTAAATAATTTCGATTTCTAGAAATTGCGGGAATTACGTCTTCTTTTAGAATCGTCGGTGGCACAGTCCAAGTGGGATTAAAAATCACATGAGTTATATTTGACGATAGCACTGGAGTTCGTCTCTTGGCGCTTCCCACTATAACTTTATGCGTTCTTATTGTGTCATTATCTTTGACCAAAGTCAATCTATAATCAGGAATATTAATTATTAAATATTCTTTTCCCATTTCTTTTGGATACCATTTCCAGCGTTCCAGATTGGCAATAATTTGTTTTTTTCGTTGGTTTTTCGTAAAATTGAGTGATGCAATAGTTCCTTTTCCAATAACTCCATCTGCTGCTAAACCATGAAGCATTTGAAATTTTTTAACGGCTTCAGCAGTTTCATTGTCATAAATAGAACTCAAGCTGTCTTTTGGATGCAAAAGCTTCCAATAAATTAATCTCTTTTTTATGTCAATCAATGCAGTGTTTGTATCATTTTGAATAATTTTATTAGCTATTTCGATCGCTTTAAAATTATCGTTTGGAAAAGTATTAATGATTTTGAGTGCTTTTTTCAGACTTTTATAAACGAGATGATTGGGTTTTAATTGTTCTATTCTAAACACTAATGAATCGCTTTTAATTAATTTTGCAATAGTCCCATTGATATCGATTTTATTTTCTTTTAGATCCCAATCTTTATATAAATTCCTGGGATTTAGTCTTCCATTAGTCTGGTGCAATATGTATTTTTGAAAGCTATGAGTAAATAAAATATCATAAATTCCTCTGTCTTTATCACTTAAATTAGCATATATTTTTTCAAATTTTTGTAATTTTTCAATGGAATAATCAGCAGGATTTAACCCGTCTTCCGCAGAATTCAAGAGTTGCTCTAAAATGATTTTTCTGTCTTCTTTGGATTGCCAAACCGATTTAAACCCAGAAGAGAAATAAAACTCCTTAAGCGTTTTGCTGCCATAAGAGTTGACCAAAGCACTGTCAATCAAAACCGATTTTCCCTCTGGTTTAATGGTAGTGATATGGGCAGGAGCTGGAGCAGACGACTTTCGCGGCTTTTCTTTTTCACAACTTAAAATGCTGAATATCAATAATATTATTAAAATAAATTTCATGAATGTATTTTTTAAACATGAGAACAAGCGCTCCCAAATCGGTTATTCCAAAAAGAAATATTGTTTTGAGCAACCCATTTTTTGCTAACAGAATAACGCCAATTCCCTAGCATTAAATCAAATTAAATCCTCATTTGAATTCTTGCAAAAATACAACTTTCAAGAGGTTTTCCAATTTTAAGAACTGGTCGTTTTACTATAAATGTGCTAGGTGTGGTATTTTTATTAGGATTGACATACGAATATAAATATAATCGAATTATAATGATTTAGTTTTAAAACGGTTATAAAAAATTAAAATCTTTTATGTTAAAATTCAAAAAAAAACTTGCACAGAAACCAACTAATTATTTATATTTGCACCGTTGTAATGCGAAAGTAGCTCAGTTGGTAGAGCTCCAGCCTTCCAAGCTGGTTGTCGCGAGTTCGAGCCTCGTCTTTCGCTCCAAAAACCTCAAACGAAAGTTTGGGGTTTTTTATTTTAAAAAACTCAAATCAGATTCGCTTTCCACTTCTAATGGAATTTGATCTTGTCTAAAAAGTCGAGCGGTTAGATTTCCTTTCAAAATTATTCTTTCGCCTTTTACATCCAACCAACTTCCTTCACGCAATCCTAAAACCGGAAAACTGTTGAACGAATGAAACTCGTTTATTCTAGTTTCACGTGTTTCTCCCATATGTGTCGATTGCAAATTCGCATCCAAATAATGAGGATTTAAATTAAAAGGAATCAACCCTAAGGTATCAAAACTTGGCGGATAAATTATAGGCATATCATTAGTGGTCTGCATCGTCAGTCCGCAAATATTGCTGCCGGCACTTGTCCCTAAATAAGGCGTTCCGCTTTTAACCGCTTCGGCAAGAACATCTATTATATTGTATTTATACAATTGCGTTACCAATAAAAAAGTGTTTCCTCCACCTGTAAAGATTCCATCAGCTCTATTAATTGCCGTAGAATAATCATCAAACTCATGAATTCCTTTAAGTTCTTTATCGATTTTGGCGAAGGCCAAAGCCACTTTTGCAGTGTAATCCCCGTGTGAAAGGCCAGCCGGTCGTGCAAAAGGAATAAACAAAATAGTTTTGCAATGCTCGAAATGAGTCTTTAATTCGGGCAACAAATACTCCAAATAATCTCCTCCGTGAACGGTTGATGTGCTTGCAATAATTATATTTTTCATTTTATTTAAGTACTATAAATTTGCGTTAAAGGTATGAAATCGTGCTTTTAGTGCTGCAATTCCCAAATTTTAATTAACATATTCTTACGAATTCCTTAATATTTAATTTGGAAGAGATTGGAATAATTTTACATCATAAAAATAATTGATTAGCCCCATTAATGAAATTAGGAATATGTATTGGATTTATTTTGATTGCCAATATTATTTTGGCTCAAGAATCGCCTAGAATTGTATTAAATGGAAAAATCAACGCCAATAGTATGGATCTTGAAGGAGTTTATGTTATCAATTTAAAAACCGAAAAATCGACCATTTCTGAAAAGGAAGGTTACTTCGCTATAAGTGCAATTCCTGGCGACACTCTCCTATTTTCAGCAGTTCATTTAAAAGAAATTCGAATTTGTTTGCATCAAGAAGATTTTGAAAAAGGATTATTTTTGGTGAAAATGGAACCAATGATCACCTACCTAAAAGAGATTGTTGTAAAAAGATATGACAATATTAATGCTTTTTCTTTAGGTATTGTTTCGAAAGGAAAAAGATCTTATACGCCGGCAGAGAGAAAATTATATACCGCAACAAGCTTGAGTCCAACATCCAGTTACACAGGAATGGCTGGCGGTTCGATATCGGCGGATCCTTTGTTAAACTGGATTTCAGGAAGAACAAAAATGCTTAAAAAGGAACTTGAAGTCGAAAATAAAGAATTTTACTTACTACAATTAGAAAATATGTTTGACAAAAATTATTTTGCTAATCATTTAAAAATACCTTTGGATTACATAAAAGGATTTGAATATTACATTGTAGAGAATGCAAGATTTACTACCGTTTTGAAAACCAAAAACAAAACCAATATAGAATTCGCAATGGTTACTTTGGCAGAAAATTATATTAAAATTATTGCTAGTGAGAACCAATAATACACTTGTCCTTTTTTTGTTATTGTGCCAAATAACTTATGGTCAAATTGCTGGCGAGAAATTGATCCATGGAAAAATTGTTGTAGAATCTGGCAACGTCGAAGGAATAACAATCATCAATTTAGTAAATGAAAAAAGTACTGCAAGCAATAGCAAGGGCGATTTCTATATTTTGGCGAAAGCCGAGGATTTATTGGTTTTTTCGTCAATAAATTTAGAATATCATAGAAAGATAATCGAAGAAGAGGATTTGAAATCAGATATTTTAATCGTCAAAATGATGTCCAAAGTCATTGAACTCGAAGAGGTAACCATCAACAAACACCCTGAAATAAATGCGGTTGCACTGGGGATTTCTCCCAAAGGAATTATTCAGCGAACTCGGGGAGAAAGAAGATTATACAGTGCGAATTCAACACCAATCACCGCACTAATTAATGCAATTTCAGGACGTACAGCCATGCTCAAAAAAGAACTTGAAGTAGAAAAAAAAGTGCGTTTATTAGTGGTATTTGGCTCCCTATTTGACTACAAATATTTCACTCATACACTTAAAATTCCTTCAGATTACATCAAAGGATTTCAGTATTATTGTATTGAAGACAAAAATTTGGCGGAAGCTTTAAAATCAAAAAACATAGCTAAAATAAATTTTTTGATTGTTCCTTTGGCATTAAAATATAACGAAATTATTTCAGGGCAACAATAAAACTCAAAAACACTAGATTCTACGGTCAAAAAAACAAAGAATTCAAAAGAATTACTACATTTGGTAATGGAAAAATCAAATTCAATTATCGTTAAATAATTATTAATTAAACCATTTTGTAACAGTACATCTGTGTAACTTTGCAAACTAAATAATAGATTATGTTTGGAATTGGCGGAGGCGAATTAATTTTTATAATGTTTGTGGTTTTAATGCTTTTTGGTTCTGATAAAGTTCCAGAAATAGCGCGTACTATGGGAAAAGCGATGGCGCAATTAAAAAATGCGACCAACGACATAAAAAGCGAAATTCAAAAAGGTGCAGATGCCAATGGCTTCGACCAAAATATGTTAAGCGATTTGACCCACAATATCACTTCTGAAATCAATAGTGCTAAAGCTAATTTATTAGGAGGAGACAAGAATCCTTTACTAGGAATTTCAGATAATTTTTCGTCAGAAGTGGACAAAGTTGCAAGTACAATAATGTCCAAAAATACTCCTCCTATAACCGAAACTTCAGTTGCGCTCTCACTAGAAATTGACAACAATAAAGACGATTCAACCCCTGAAAAAGCGCCAAAAACGGAAGAGAGTCAAGAGCATTTAGGGCCAATAAAACGTACTAAATAATGTTGGAGAAAATCCTCTCGATGGATACCAAACTATTCGTTTTTTTAAACGGTTTGGGTTCGGAAAAATATGATGCACTTTGGTTGCTAATTACTAAACAAACTTCTTGGATTCCGCTTTTCTTATTCTTGCTGTATCTCATTTCCAGAAAATTAGGAACCAAACAAACCCTGTATTTAATGCTGTTCGTGGGGATATTATTGGTTTTTACAGACCAAATCGCAAACGGATTCAAAAACGGATTTCAAAGACTTCGACCTTGCAACAATCCCGAAATAAATACTTTTATTCGAATAGTACAATCCAGATCTTCTTTTGGTTTTTTCTCAGGTCACGCCTCAAGTTCAATGGGAGTTGCCACTTTTTTATACCTTATTTTCAAGAAAGATTTCAAATATTTTTGGTTGTTATTTTTATGGCCGTTAATCTTCGCCTATAGCCGCATTTACTTGGGTTTACACTATCCTTTGGATATTATTGGTGGATATTTATGTGGCGCAATAGTAGCTTTTTTGATGTTCAAATTGTATCAAATAGCGCAGAAGAGAAATTTTCCAGTTTAATTTTTAGGAGCTTTTTCCTGCTGTACGCTATATCTTTTTCTGTCTAAAGAAGCCAGAAAAAGGATGCCGCTGCCAACAGGGCTAGGACAGCCGCTTTCAATACTAAAATCTGATTTACAAAACACGACTAACCGTCAAACCATCGCGAATAGGCAATAAAACCGTTTCCACTCTCGGGTCGTTTTTTAATAATTGATTGTATTCCAAGATTATTTTTGTACTCATATCATTGGGTTGCAAGGGTTCGAGAACTTTTCCGCTCCACAAAACATTATCCGAAAGAATTATGCCACCTTTCTTCATTTTTGGAACAATCAGTTCAAAATAATTGATATAATTTTCCTTGTCGGCATCAATAAAAACCAAGTCGAATTTCAAATCTAAAGTTGGAATAATGTCCAAAGCTTCGCCAAGATGTTGCACAATTTGGTTTCCCCAAGGCGATTTATTAAAATGTTTGCGCTGAAAATCGACCAATTCTTCTTTGATGTCAATCGTGTGAATCGTACCATTTTCCTGTATTCCTTCGCACAAACACAAAGCTGAATAACCTGTGTAAGTCCCAATTTCGAGAATATTCACAGGACGAATCAACTTGGACAACATACTCAATACACGTCCTTGAAAATGCCCGCTTAGCATTCGGGGCAACAAGACTTTTTGATACGTTTCTTTATTTAAAGCCGCCAACAATTCTGGCTCTTTTTCAGAATGTTGCTCGATATAATTTTCTAAATCTTGGGAAATGAAGTGCATTATTTTAATTTTTGTCAAAGTTATCAAATTATCAAATGTACAAATCAACAAATAGTCATTAACTTTGCACGATGATGGAGAAAAAAGACATTCGAGCCTTGTCAAAAGAAGAATTACGAGATTTTTTTATAGCCAATGGCGATAAGGCTTTCCGCGGAAACCAAGTCTTTGAATGGTTGTGGAGCAAAGGCGCACATAGTTTTGACGATATGACCAATGTAGCAAAGGCGACTCGAACGATGCTCGAAAATAACTTTGTCATCAATCACATCAAGGTCGATACAATGCAACGAAGTGAAGATGGAACGGTGAAAAATGCGGTTCGTTTACACGATGGTTTAGTAGTCGAAAGTGTTTTGATTCCAACCAATACAAGAACAACGGCCTGCGTTTCGAGTCAAGTAGGTTGCAGTTTGGATTGTAATTTTTGTGCCACAGCCAGACTGAAAAGAATGCGAAATTTAGAACCAGCCGAAATTTACGATCAGGTTATTGCGATCGATAAAGAAAGTCGTTTGTATTACAATCATCCGTTGTCGAATATTGTTTTTATGGGAATGGGCGAACCGCTCATGAATTACAATAATGTGATGAAAGCCATCGAAATGATAACTTCAAATGAAGGTTTAGGAATGTCTCCAAAACGAATCACCGTTTCGACTTCTGGTGTACCAAAAATGATTAAAAAAATGGCTGATGATGAGGTGAAATTCAATTTAGCGGTGTCTTTACATTCGGCAATTGATGAAATTCGCTCCAAGATTATGCCTTTCAGCGCCAGTTTTCCTTTGGTCGATTTAAGAGAAGCATTGGAATATTGGTACAGAAAAACCAAAAGTAAAATTTCCTTCGAATACGTGGTTTGGAAAGGAATCAACGACAATAAAGCGTCGGTTGATGCCTTAGTCAAATTTTGCAAATATGTTCCTTGCAAAGTTAATTTAATTGAATACAATCCGATTGATGATGGCGACTTTCAACAAGCTTCAGAAGAGTCTATCAATGCCTACATAAAAGCACTTGAAGCCAGCGGAATAGTAGTAAAAGTGCGAAGAAGTCGGGGAAAAGACATTGATGCTGCTTGCGGTCAATTGGCCAACAAAGAAGCATAAAAAAACGTCCCAATAAAAAATATCGGGACGCTTTTTATTCTTGAAATTTTCAATCTATTTTTTAAGATGAAATTCCTTTACAACTCCATTTAAAGAAATTGTGGCAAGATCATCACAATCGCCTTTTCCGAAATCAAGAGTAGCTTTCCCATCATTTTTTGTAATTTCTACAATACCCGAAACTGGGAAAGGCATTTTGCAACTCATTTTAATTACAAGCGGCACTGTTTTTTGTATGGTACAAGTATATTTTGATCCATTAGGAAAAGTAGTGATATTGTATCCCCAAACCTTGAAAACATTGTCTTCCCAATTGGTCATTGTGGCAAATCCATCGACCATTTCTCGAACCCTAGTTCCAATTCTGGAATAAATTTTGCCATCAGCAAATGTAATTTTCACATCTATAGAATGAGTTGTTACGGGGTGAATTGCTGTTAATAAATCAGAAGTTTTTAATTCATGAGTAATGGTTTTACTTCCTTCAATTAATTTTCCATTGTGATAAAACCCTACTAAATTATAAGAAATAGTCTTAATAGGAGTTGTGAAATTTTTAGAAAAACTGACAATAATTTTTCCTTTTACCACATTTCCGTTAGGCAAAGCACAACCTTGAGTGCCAAAATCAATAGTTCGTGTCCAAGTATCATTGGTCAAAACTGTCGTTATTGTAGCGCAAGATGGCATCATACTTGGCATTCCCGAACTGGTTTTGGCTGCTGAACTTTTTTGCATATCAAATTGGTCTTCTGCAACAAGAGAAACATCATCAACCGCAGCATCAATTTCTGAGTTTGCAATAGCATCTTCGGCTGTAATTGTACTTGAAGTGGCAGTTGCATCAACAGTTTCATTGGAATTACAACCAATAAATAACGTCATGGCAAGCAACGTTGCGAAAAATAAAATTTTTGTTTTCATAATAATTTTTTTTAGATATATTCTTTGAGTTAGAAATTAATAAAAGGTTTACTTGGGGTTATCAAATCTATGCAAATAAATACAAAATAAACAAATTTTCGCGTAACAATCGACGATCTACACTTTTTAAGGTGTATTATTTGCCTAATATTGAATGGTTTAAAATTTTTAATTGTTAAAAGTTGGACAATACATTCTGCTAAAAAAAATGCGCAGAGAACCTAATTTCGAAAACGGTTCAGAATAAAACAAAATAATTTTGAAAACCCATCTTTTAAACTAAATAGATAACGTTTTTTTATTCGAAAATAGTATATTTGGATCCTAAATGAATATTACTTCTCAAATAAAGCAGCCCATATTTAACGAGATGGAACTTTTCGAAAAAAAGTTCTATGAATCGATGACTTCAAAAGTGGCTTTACTCAACAGAATTACCTATTATATTGTCAATCGAAAAGGAAAACAAATGCGTCCTATGTTTGTTTTCTTAACTGCCAAAATGGTTTCTGAAGGAATTGTAAACGAAAGAACCTATCGTGGAGCTTGTGTAATTGAATTAATTCACACCGCAACTTTGGTTCATGATGATGTGGTCGATGATAGCAATCGCCGAAGAGGTTTTTTCTCCATTAATGCGCTTTGGAAAAACAAAATTGCCGTTCTTGTTGGCGATTATTTACTCTCAAAAGGCTTGTTATTGTCAATAGATAATGGCGATTTCGACTTACTGAGAATCATTTCGGTAGCCGTTCGAGAAATGAGTGAAGGCGAATTATTGCAAATCGAAAAAGCCAGAAGACTCGATATCACCGAAGATATTTACTACGAAATCATCCGACAAAAAACGGCTACTTTAATTGCTGCATGTTGTGCATTAGGCGCAAAATCAGTGATTGAAGATGAAATTCAGGTTGAAAATATGCGAAAATTTGGTGAACTCATCGGAATGGCGTTTCAAATCAAAGACGATTTATTCGATTATACTGACGAAGCAATTGGCAAACCCACAGGAATCGACATCAAGGAACAAAAAATGACATTGCCGTTGATTCACGTTTTAAATAATTGCACTTCGAAAGAAAAATCCTGGGTAATCAACTCGATCAAAAACCACAACAAAGACAAAAAACGAGTGAAAGAAGTTATTTCGTTCGTGAAAGACCATAACGGTTTACTTTATGCCGAACAAAAAATGGCCGAATTTCAGCAAGAAGCATTGTTGCTTTTAAATAATTATCCTTCATCCGACTTTAAAGACGCACTGATTTTGATGGTAAATTACGTTATTGAAAGAAAAAAATAAATTCTTTTTGATTCAGATTACGTATTTTTACCACTTTCCAATAATTAAATCTTTCCAACTAAATTGATTTCAAAAGCCACCATAGACTCTGTTTTCGAAACTGCTCGCGTTGAGGAAGTTATTGGCGATTTTGTGCAATTGAAACGTGCTGGAAGCAACTTCAAAGGATTGAGTCCGTTCTCGGATGAGCGTTCTCCTTCATTTATGGTTTCGCCTGCCAAAGGGATTTGGAAAGATTTTAGCTCGGGAAAAGGCGGAAACGCTGTAGCTTTCCTCATTGAACACTCGCATTTTACGTATCCAGAAGCCATTCGATATTTGGCCAAAAAATACAATATAGAAATCGAAGAAACCGAACAAACTGACGAAGAAAAAGCCAATACCGATGTTCGCGAAAGTATGTATTTGGTTTCTGAATTTGCCAAAGAATATTTCCACAACACGCTTTTACATTCGGAAGAAGGCAAAGCCATTGGACTTTCCTATTTTAAAGAAAGAGGTTTTACAGGCGAAACCATCAAGAAATTTACACTTGGTTACTCGCCCGAAACTTGGGATGCTTTTACCAAAGAAGCTTTGGGAAAAGGCTATAAAGTGGAGTTTCTAGAAAGCACTGGATTAACAATTCCAAAAGACGACAGACCGTTTGATAGATTTAAAGGACGTGTAATGTTTCCCATTCAAAGTATGTCGGGAAGGATTTTGGGTTTTGGAGGAAGAATTTTAGGCATTGACAAAAAAGCGGCAAAATACCTGAATTCACCTGAAAGTGAAATCTATCATAAAAGCAAAGTTTTGTATGGAATTTTTCAAGCCAAACAAGCTATTGCCAAACAAAATAATTGTTATTTGGTTGAAGGTTACACCGACGTGATTCAATTCAATCAAGCGGGAATAGAGAATGTTGTGGCTTCGTCTGGAACAGCTTTGACACCAGATCAAATCCGACTAATTAATAGATTGACTAAAAATATTACTGTCCTTTTTGATGGTGATGCTGCGGGATTACGCGCTTCTATTCGAGGAATCGACTTAATTCTGGAGGAAGGAATGAACGTTAAAGTTTGCGCCTTTCCCGACGGAGAAGATCCAGATAGTTTTGCAAAAAAAACACCTTATGAAGAATTGGTAAAATATTTGGACGAAAATGCTAAAGATTTTATCCAGTTCAAAGCGTCAATTTTAATGAATGATGCAAAAAATGACCCCATCAAAAAAGCCGATTTAATTCGAGATATGGTGGTCAGTATTTCCAAAATTCCAGATCGAATTCAAAGAGAAGTCTACATTCAGGAATGTTCTCGAATTATGGATATTTCGGAACAAGTTTTGGTAAGCACTTTGGCACAATTAGTTCAAAAAGATGTTGCTGAAGTTGGAAAAAAATTAAAACAGGAACAAAAAGATAAAGCTTTTGAGGTTGTAAAAAATGACGGACCAATTCAGATTCAAAAAATTGATATTCTTTATGGTTTAGAAAGAAAAATTATAGAAATTCTTCTATTGTATGGAAATAAAACCGAGGAATTTGAAGACGTGCTTTTGAAAACAAATGAAGCTGGCGAAATCGAAAATTTGATAGAAAAAAAGGAATATAAAGTATTTCAAAGAATCTATTTGAGTTTACAGGAAGATGAAGTGCAATTGGCAAACCCTTTATTCAGGGACATTTTTAATAATTTAATAAACTACTATCTTCAAAACGAAATTTTTAACATAGAGCAATATTTAATGCATTTGCAACCTGAATTTGCTCAAGAAGTTACGGATATTTTGATGGAAGATGAAAGAGTTGTCTTGCACAATTGGGAAGGCCAAAGCATTTTTCCAAAGACTAAAAACGATACCATCAGTCAATATGTTTCTGAAACAATTCTAACTTTAAGATGGTATTTAGTAGATCGAATTATCGAAGAAATAAAAGGCTCAATATCATCAGAAGCGGATTCTGATAACATTGAGCCTTTATCTATGGCAATGGATTACTACAAATTAATCAATTCGTTTTCGAAAAAATTGGGAAGAGTAATGTCACGCTATAATTAAACTATTTCTAGCGTTTTGGCTTTGTTGACCAAATCTACTAAGTTAGTAACATTCAATTTTTGCAATAGCCTTAATTTATAAGTGCTTATTGTTTTTTCGTTGAGACCCAAAATTCTAGAAATCTCATTGTTTTTCTTACCGTCACTCAAATAGCGTAAAACCTCCACTTCGCGATTCGAAAGTTTGCGATACAAACGCTCACTTTTGTTCTGTTTCGCAATTAGAGCAAGATTTTTCTTAACGGTTTCGTCAATGATAATCTTTCCTTGATTCACTTTAACAATCGCTTGACCTAAAGTTTCCAATTTTTCTTTTTGAGAAACAAATCCTGAAACACCAGCTTTTATCGCATTTGGCGCATAAATTTGTTCAGAAAGATCACTAAATATGATGATTTTAGTTTTTGGAAAGTTTTTCAAAATATTTTTTACTTCAAAAATACTTGAAAGACCTTCTAATTCAAGATCCAAAATTAAAACATCAATCTCCTTATTTAGGAGAATGTCACGTACCATTAAAAAATTCCCAACATTGGCTACAATTGAGATGTCATCGTGATCTTTAAAATAAGATTTTACCCCAAAATGCACAACGGGATGATTATTTGCTAAACAAACTTTTATCATAATATTAATTTTTAGAGTTCCCTATACTTATCGATTAGTAAAGTTAATAAAAATAATTTAAACTTTTTAGAAAATATTAGAAAAATACTACTTAAATTCATTTGGTATCGTACAAACAGGAATTGCAACCATTTTATGATGATTAATTGTACTTAATTTAATGTAAATTTCGAAGACGATTTTTTCTCTTCCTGAAAAATCTGCGGCTATTTTTCCTTTTTCTTCCTCCAGCATGGCCCACTCTAATTCATCATAACTAGCACCAAGTTGATCCTCGTCAGTTCTATCATCTCCAAATAATCCATCAGTAGGTAATGCAACCAAAATAGTTCTTGGAATTTTCAAAAAATCGGCCAAAACATACACTTCTGACTTCATTAAATCAGCAATTGGACTCAAATCTACTCCTCCATCGCCATATTTTGTATAAAAACCAACTCCAAAATCTTCCACTTTATTACCCGTTCCCGCAACTAAATAACCATAAATCCCCGCAAAATAATACAAGGTTGTCATTCGCAAACGCGCCCGAGTATTCGCAAGCGACAAATGAGTTTTATATTCATCATTATTCGGAACCTGGCTTTTAAAACTTTCAAAAACTGGCGTCAAATCGGCTTCAATATTTGAAACATTTGCGAATCTACTTTTCAGTTGTTCAATATGTTCACGACCACGACTTACGTGACTTGGCGCTTGATGAATAGGCATTTCGACACACAAAGTAGGCAGGCCAGTTTGCGCACAAAGCGTCGAAGTAACCGCCGAATCAACGCCGCCAGAAATCCCCACAACAAACCCATTAACATTGGCGTTTTCAGCGTAGGTTTTTAACCAATTGACAATATATGTATTTACTTTTTCGATTTGCAAGCTACTTTTTTTAGTCATAAGAGGGTGGTTTTTTATTAGGGTAGTAATTGTATATTTGCAAAAATAATAATTTTAAGGAGCTATTCCCGCTATTCATTTCAATCTTTTCTTTTTTAAAGAAAAAAAGAAAAGGATTTTCATTGCTATCGGGGCTAAAAAAAATAAAATGAAAAGAATACTTTTTATAATTGTCATTATAATCGCTTTTGTTTCTTGTGATAAAAAAACAAAAGTCGAAAAAGCGGTCGAAAAAATCCCGTTGGAACTCAAAGTGGAGCGTTTCGACAAACTATTTTTTGAAACTTCTCCAAAGGATTTGAACCAATTAAAAAAACAATTTCCTTTTTTTTTCCCACAAGGAACTCCAGATAGCGTTTGGTTAGAAAAAATGCAAAATCCACTTTGGCGAGAATTATATAACGAAGTTCAAAAAAAATATTCCAATTTTGAACCGATTAAAGTAGAACTTACGACCCTTTTTAAACACATAAAATACTATTTTCCAAAAACCAAAACGCCAAAGGTAATCACCGTTATTTCTGAAATGGATTATAACACAAAGGTAATTTATGCCGATAGTCTAGTGATTATTTCTCTCGAATTGTATTTGGGTAAAACACATAAATTTTATCAATTTCCGAAGTATTTGAAACAAAATTTCGAACAGAAACAAATCCTTCCCGATGTGGTTTCGAGTTTTTCTGCACAAAAAATTGCTCCAATTACAGACAAAAATTTGTTAGGTCAAATGATTTATTTTGGCAAACAATTGTACCTAAAAGATTTGCTTTTGCCTGATTACACAGATGCTGACAAAATGGGTTACACGCCAGAACAAATCAAATGGTGTGCAGAAAATGAAAGCTATATGTGGCGCTATTTCCTAGAAAATGAACTGCTCTACAACAACGATCCAAAACTGAATAACCGTTTCATAAATCCAGCTCCGTTCTCGAAATTTTATCTCGAAATTGACAATGAATCTCCAGGAAGAGTTGGCGCTTGGATAGGTTGGCAAATGGTGCGTTCATTTATGAAAAACAACGAAGTGCCGCTAGAAGAAATGTTAAAATTGAATGCCAAAGAATTATTTGAAAAATCTAAATATAAACCCAAAAAAAATGGCGAATAACAATACATCCGAAATAAAAATTCAAATTGAATTAGACGAAAACCGAATTCCCGAAAAATTATCGTGGGCGGCGGTTGAAGGTGGCGTAAACCTTGAAGAGGCAAAAGCCTTTATGCTTTCGGTTTGGAACAGCAATGAAAAAGCAACAAAATGTATCGAATTGTGGACAAAAGATATGTCGGTTGAAGAAATGAAAATCTTCTTTCATCAAACTTTGTTATCTATGACAGAAACTTTTCAACGAGCTACCGGCGACGAAAAGATGTCAGCAACGATGCAGGATTTTTGCGATTATTTTGCAGAGAAACTAGAGTTGAAGGCTAAATAAAATAATTGAAAAATCCCAAATTTCAAAAAAATAGAAATTTGGGATTTTTTTATTTTTGAATTTGATTTAAAACTCATTATTGTTTTTAAAAACTTCCTGATTTACTTCTTCAATATAGTTTAAAACTTCTTCTTTTCCAGTAAATTCGGTTGCGGAAGTTACAAAATACTGAGGCATTTCGGCCCAATTGTTGGCAAACATTTTCTTTTTGTAAGCAGCAATATGGGAATCGATTTTCACTTTGCTAATCTTGTCCGCTTTGGTGAAAACGATACAAAACGGAATTTCGCTTTCGCCCATATACGCCATAAATTCGATGTCGATATTTTGTGCTTCGTGACGAATGTCAATCAAGACAAAAGCGCACACAAGTTGTTCTCTCGTTTCAAAATAATCCGTGATAAATTGTTGAAAAACAGATTTTGTTTTCTTCGAAACTTTAGCGTAACCATAACCCGGCAAATCGACCAAAAACCAATTGTTATTGATCTTAAAATGATTGATCAACTGTGTCTTTCCAGGTCTTCCAGATGTTTTAGCCAAATTTTTATGATTGGTAAGCATATTAATCAAGGAGGATTTCCCAACATTGGAGCGACCTATAAAAGCATATTCGGGCAAGAAGTCTTTCGGGCATTTGTCCACTTCGGAGTTACTTACAATAAATTCGGCGGTAGTGATTTTCATAATTTTGAACTTAGTGCGCTTTCAAATGCGTGTGGGTTAACCAATCTTCAAGTAAGCGATTGAACTCGTCTGGATTTTCCATCATCGCTGCATGACCACATTTGTCTATCCAATACAAAGTAACATTTGGCAATAATTCATTGAATTCTTCAGCAACAGACGGAGGAGTAACTCGGTCATTTCTTCCCCAAATTAAACAAGTTTGCACATGCATTTTTGGCAAATCTTTAGCCATATTATGTCGAATAGCACTTTTAGCAATAGTCAATGTTTTTATCAGTTTTATTCTGTCATTTACTGAGGCATACACTTCGTCAACAAGTTCTTTAGTGGCAATTTTTGGATCATAAAAAACGTCTTGAGCTTTCTTTTTGATGTATTCATAATCGCCTCTTTTCGGGTAACTGTCGCCCATTGCACTTTCATAAAGACCTGAACTTCCTGTCAATACAAGTCCTGCAACTTTTTCTGGGTACATCTTGGTGTGATACAACGCAATATGTCCTCCAAGTGAATTTCCTAACAAAATAACTCTGTCAAATCCTTTAAAAGTGATAAAATCTTTTACATATTTTGCAAAAGCTTTTACGTTAGTTTTCAAAATATTTTGGGTATAAATAGGCAAATCTGGGATGACTATTTTATATCCTTTTTCAGAAAAATAACTTGCAACGGCATCAAAGTTGCTTAAACCTCCCATTAAACCATGTAAAACAACAATAGGAGTTCCTTCTCCAGCTTCATAATAGCTGTATCTGCCTTCTTTCTTAAAGTATTTTTCCATACGTTTTATCGCGAATTTTCAATTGCAACAAAGATAGGTTTTAAAAAATTAAAAAAAATTCCTGAAATCAAATTTAATGAATTTTATTCCTTTCTTTCAAAAACTGATCCATCTTCCCATTCCTTCTTTTAAATTTTTTGATGTTATTCCGCATTTGAACCTCCTTTAAAAACAAAATTTTGATAGGTTTTACTTACGGTTTTTTTACTAAAATCGATAACCCCAAATCACTAGTAAAAAAGCAGCTAACTTTCTGATTGACTCAAAACTAGGCTTTCTTCATCCGAAGTGGTAAAACTTATTAACAAAGTGGTATATTGTGGTAAATTGTGGTAATAAATTTTATATTTTTGCTCTACGTCATTTAAAAAATCGAACTTGAATACAATTGTCGGAACATATGAATGTAAAGTCGATGCCAAAGGAAGGTTGCTTTTGCCTGCGCCTCTAAAAAAACAACTGGCTGCATCTCTTCAAAACGGTTTTGTTTTGAAGCGTTCCGTTTTTCAACCTTGTTTAGAATTGTATCCAATGGAAGAATGGGATTTGATGATGCAAAAAATCAATAAACTGAACCGATTCGTTAAGAAAAACAACGATTTCATTCGCAGATTTACAGCGGGTGTAAAAGTAGTTGAAATCGATGCTTTGGGAAGATTATTGGTACCGAAAGATTTGGTGGTTTTTGCCAGTATTTCGAAAGACGCTGTGTTTTCGTCTGCTGTTAACATTGTTGAGATTTGGGACAAAGATTTATACGAAAAATCGATAAGCGGAGAAGATGTAGATTTTGCAGATTTAGCCGAAGAAGTAATGGGAAATACAAATGACGACAATGGAATATCATAATCCAGTTTTGCTTCAAGCATCGGTTGATGGGTTGAATATAAAACCCGACGGCGTTTACGTTGACGTGACTTTTGGCGGCGGCGGACATTCGGCAGCAATTTTGAATCGATTAGGTCCAAACGGAAAATTGTTTGCTTTTGATCAAGACGAAGATGCTTTGGCCAATGCTTTACCAGACGAAAGATTTACATTAATCAATGAAAATTTTAGATTTATAAAAAGGTTTTTACGTTTTTATGGTGTGAAAAGTGTGGACGGAATTTTGGCCGATTTAGGTGTTTCTTCACATCAATTTGACGTTCCTGAACGAGGTTTTTCAACCCGTTTTGATGCCGAATTGGATATGCGAATGAGTCAAAAAAATGATTTGAATGCCTATCGAGTAGTCAATGAATATGATGATGCTAATCTGAAAAGAGTTTTTTTGGATTATGGAGAATTGAAAAACGCGGCAGTTTTGGCACGAACAATTATCGAAGCTAGAGAGCATCAACCCATTAAAACCACAGATGATTTGAAAGAAGTTTTGGCGAAATATTTACCAGAACGAATTCGGAATAAAATATTGGCACAAATCTATCAAGCGATTCGAATTGAAGTCAATCAGGAAATGGACGTTTTGAAAGAATTTTTAGAACAATCCTTAGAAATATTGAATCCAGGAGGACGATTAAGCGTGATTTCTTACCATTCATTGGAAGACCGATTGGTAAAAAGATACATCAAAAACGGAATGTTCGAAGGCGAACCAGAACGGGACTTTTTTGGTAATTTTTCGGTTCCCTTCAAAACCATTGGAAAACTAATTGTTCCTGATTATGATGAAATCAAAATCAACAATAGAGCAAGAAGTGCCAAGTTGAGAATAGCAGAAAAAAAATGAAAAAAGGAGTTTACGACATATTAAAAGCGCGGTTTCTTATAGAAGATGATGCCATAAAAAGCTGGCGTTTTATCGTTTTTTTGATTGTTCTCGCCATTATTATGATTGCCAATACCCAGCGTTTTGAGCAAAAAGTATTTAAAATTGCCGAGTTGACCAATCAGGTGAAAGAACTGCGTTCCGAGTTTGTAGATAGACGTTCTGAATTAATGAAACTAAGAATGGAATCGACCGTTTCAGAAAAAATGGTGGAAAGAAACATATTTCCATCAACGGTTCCTCCAACAAAAATAAAAGTTAGAAAAGTAATAGAAGATAAAAACTTCTTTCAAAAAATATGGCAGTAGAAGATAAAAATATATCCTACCGAATTTATCTGGTAGCTTTCGTCGTCTTTTTGATGGCAATCGCTATTGTCATAAAATTGACCAATATTCAATGGGTCGAAGGCGATTACTATAGAAAATTAGCCAAAGAAAGAACGGTGAGAAATTTTGTTATTCCAGCCAATAAAGGAAATATTTATTCTGCCGATGGAAGCTTATTAGCGACTTCAATTCCCAATTATGAAATTCGATTTGATGCTGTTGCCCCAAAATCAGAAGCATTCGAAAAAAATGTTAAACCCTTGGCCGATTCATTGTCAATTCTTTTGAGAAAACCAAGCGGTTTTTTTCTTAATGAATTGCGAAAAGCCAGAGCCAATAAAAACCGATATTATCTCGTAGCTCGCGATTTAAGTTACACCGAATTTGTAAAAATTAAAAGTTTTCCACTTTTCAAATTAGGAGCTTATAAAGGAGGAATTATTATCGAACAAGAAACCGTTCGGGAACATCCAATAGGAAAAATTGCGGAACGAACCATTGGCTATGAAAGAAGAAATCCTGACGGAACACCCGACGGAAAAGGAATTGAATGGGCTTACAGGAAATATCTGAATGGAAAAGACGGGAAAATTTTAAAACAAAAAATTGCTAAAGGACAATGGAAACCCATTCGTGACGTGAACGAAGTTGATCCTCAAGATGGCTATGACGTGATTTCGACAATTGATGTATTTATTCAGGATATTGCGCATCACGCTTTGTTAAAACAATTAGAAGAATATCAAGCCGATCACGGCTGCGTTGTGGTTATGGAAGCCAAA
This sequence comes from Flavobacterium sp., assembly GCA_010365135.1. Taxonomy (GTDB): domain Bacteria; phylum Bacteroidota; class Bacteroidia; order Flavobacteriales; family Flavobacteriaceae; genus Flavobacterium. Next base: position 15,559 of record JAAFGY010000002.1, on the reverse strand, counting down.
ACGGGCAAAATAAAAGCCATTTCGAATTTAGGAAGAGATACAGATGGTACCTATTATGAAACCACAAATTATGCTTATGCCGAGTCTCACGAGCCAGGTTCAACCTTTAAATTGGTTGATTTAATGATTCTTTTGGATGACAAAAAAATAGATACCAGTGCCGTTTTTAACACCTATGGAGGAGTTGTTACTTATTCAGGAAAATCCGTGAGAGATTCTCATAAAGGGGGTTACGGAAAAATTTCTTTAGCGCGAGGATTTGAAGTTTCGTCGAATACCGTAATGGTACAAGCGGTCTATAATAATTATAAAAATAATCCTTCTCAATTTGTCAATCACGTTGACGCCATTGGATTGAATAAAAAACTAGGAATGGAATTTAAAGGAGAAGGAATTCCAATAATTCCGCAACCAACAGATAAAAACTGGTCCAATCTATCCCTTCCGTGGATGGCTTTTGGATATGGAGTTTCGGTTACGCCCTTACAAACGCTTACGTTCTATAATGCGGTTGCCAATAATGGTGAAATGGTCAAACCACAAATGGTTTCCGAAATTAAACAATGGGACAAAACTATCAAAAAATATGATAAAGTTGTCATAAATCCAAAGGTGTGTTCGCAGGAAACCATCTTGAAACTGAAAGCAGTTTTATTGAACGCAGTTAAAAAAGGAACCGGTGCTAAATTATATTCCAAAGATTTTTCGATGGCAGGAAAAACAGGAACAGCGCAAGTAAATTACGCAAAAAATGGAGGTTCAGAGAAATACTATGCCTCTTCATTTGTGGGTTATTTTCCAGCTGAAAATCCTAAATATTCTTGCATTGTTGTGGTTCATAAACCCAATACATCTAAAAACAATTATTATGGCGCCGATGTTGCTGGACCCGTTTTCAAACGAATTGCACAGAAGATTTTTACCGATGCACCTTCGACAAATGAGATAAAAAACATTGATAGAAAAATACCAAAACAGGAAACTGATTATGACACTTATTACGCAAAATCACAAAAACAACAAATGTCTATTGTGCCAAATGTAAAAGGAATGTCAGGAATGGACGCCGTAGCTTTATTTGGAAATCTTGGTGTAAAAGTTAAAATAATTGGCGTTGGAAAAGTAAAAAAACAATCCATACAAGCAGGAGGCAGTTTAGATAAAAACACAACTATAATATTAGAATTATCGTGATTATTTTAAAAGAAATCATATACAAAGTCGCGATTGAAGCTGTAAAAGGTTCGACCGATATTGCTATCAATAAAATGGAATTTGATTCCAGAAAAATTGAAGCCAATGATGTTTTTGTGGCTATTCGTGGCACGATTTCAGACGGTCACGATTTTATTGAAACCGCCATTTGGAATGGGGCAATTGCCGTTATTTGCGACACTCTTCCAGAAACAATTACAAGGGGAATCACCTATATTCAAGTAATAGACACCAATAAAGCTTTGGCCTATATGGCTGCCAATTATTTTGATAATCCTTCGCAAAAATTAAAATTGATTGGGATTACAGGAACAAATGGCAAAACAACAATTGCTTCTTTATTGTACCAATTATTCAAAAAAGCGGGTTTCAAAGTGGGTCTTTTATCCACAGTAAAAATCTTGGTCGATGATTTAGAATACAAAGCAACGCACACCACACCCGATTCCATTACAATAAATCATTACTTAAAAGAAATGGTTGAAGCCGGTGTTGAATACTGTTTTATGGAAGTGAGTTCTCATGGAATTCATCAAAAACGTACCGAAGCCTTACACTTTGTTGGCGGGATTTTCACCAATTTGTCACACGATCATTTAGATTATCACCCCACATTTGCAGAATATCGAGACGTTAAAAAATCATTTTTCGACAATTTGCCAAAAACTGCTTTTGCATTAACCAATATTGATGATAAAAATGGCCCAGTAATGTTGCAAAATACGGCTGCAAAAAAACTGACGTATGCCTTAAAATCCTACGCCGATTACAAAGCACAAATTCTTGAAAATCAATTGTCGGGATTGTTGTTAAAAATAAATGGCAATGAAGTTTGGGTAAAACTCATTGGTACTTTTAATGCTTATAATTTATTGGCAATTTACGGAACGGCAATTCAATTGGGAATGGAAAGTCTGGAAGTATTGCGATTATTATCCGATTTAGAAAGTGTTTCAGGTCGATTCCAATTCATTGTTTCCAATTCCAATATTACGGCGATTGTGGATTATGCACACACACCAGACGCCTTGGAAAATGTACTAAAAACCATCAATGATATTCGCACCAAGAACGAGCAATTAATTACAGTTGTAGGTTGTGGCGGCAATAGAGACAAAGCCAAGCGCCCAATTATGGCGGACATTGCCACTGAATTGAGCGATAAAACTATTCTGACTTCAGACAATCCGAGAAATGAAGATCCAGAAGTTATTATCAACGAAATGGAACAAGGAGTTGCGCCTCAAAATTATAAAAAATCCTTGTCAATTACCGATAGAAAACAAGCCATAAAAACGGCTTGCCAATTGGCTCAGCCCAATGATATTATTTTAATTGCCGGAAAAGGACACGAAACTTATCAGGAAATTCAAGGTATTCGCCACGATTTTGATGATATGAAAACCGTTTCGGAATTACTAAACCAACTCCATAAATAGAAATATATGTTATACTACTTATTTGAATATTTAGACAAAACAATGGACATTCCGGGAGCAGGAGTTTTTCAATATATTACTTTCAGATCGGCAATGGCTTTTATGCTTTCCTTGCTTTTATCCACTATTTATGGTAAAAGAGTGGTTGGTTTTTTGCGAAGACAGCAAATTGGCGAAACCGTTCGTGAACTTGGACTGGAAGGTCAAAACGAAAAAGCGGGAACACCAACAATGGGTGGATTAATCATCATTTTTGCCACATTAATTCCAGTATTTCTTTTTGCTAAACTTCAAAATATTTACATCGTATTACTAATTGTAACCACATTGTGGATGGGAACCATTGGTTTTATTGACGATTATATCAAAATTTTCAAAAAAGACAAACAAGGATTAAAAGGAATATTCAAGGTCTTTGGCCAAGTGGGATTGGGTTTAATAGTAGGATCAGTTCTGTATTTTAATCCTGTTGTAACCATTAGAACCGACACCGAAAAAAGCAATATTTTTAAAGCACCGACAGAAAATGTAATTACTCAAGCTCCGGTTTACGAAAAATCGACCGCTACAACAATTCCTTTCTTTAAAAACAATCAATTTGATTATGCCGAATTATTAGCTTGGACCGGAAAAGGTTATGAAGATTGGGCTTGGTTGATTTTTATTCCAATGGTCATTTTTATTATAACAGCAGTTTCTAACGGAGCCAATTTAACCGATGGAATCGACGGATTGGCTGCGGGAACTTCTGCGGTCTCAGTCTTGGCATTGGGGATTTTTACTTTCGTTTCAGGAAATATTATTTTTTCCAATTATTTGAACATTATGTATATCCCCTATTCGGGAGAAATGACCGTTTTTATTGCCGCATTTGTGGGTGCGTTGATCGGATTTCTTTGGTATAATTCCTATCCTGCGTCAGTATTTATGGGCGACACTGGAAGTTTGACTATTGGCGGAGTTATTGCAGTTTTGGCGATTGCCGTTCGAAAAGAGTTATTAATTCCTTTATTATGTGGAATATTTTTGGTCGAAAATTTCTCCGTGGTTTTACAAGTAGCTTATTTCAAGTACACAAAAAAACGTTTTGGCGAAGGCCGAAGAATCTTTTTGATGGCGCCTTTGCATCATCATTATCAAAAGAAAGGCTATCACGAAAGTAAAATTGTAACCCGATTTTGGATTGTGTCCATAATGCTCGCCATCTTATCAATAGTAACCTTAAAATTAAGATAATAATGAGGTTAGTAATTCTTGGTGGTGGCGAAAGCGGTATAGGAACTGCAATTCTTGGTAAGAAAAAAGGATATGATGTTTTTGTGTCCGATTATGGAAAAATAAAAGACAATTACAAAGAAGTTCTTATCATAAATGGCATTGCTTGGGAAGAAGGAACTCATACCGAAGACCTGATTTTGAATGCCGATGTGGTAATGAAAAGTCCTGGAATACCTGAAAAAAAATCAGCAATCGTAAAAAAATTACTCGAAAAAGGAATCCCAGTAATTTCAGAAATTGAATTCGCAATGCCTTTCACAAAAGCCATCACGATTGGAATAACAGGAAGCAACGGAAAAACAACAACAACAATGTTGACGCATCATTTGCTAAAATCAGCCGGATTGAATGTGGGTTTGGGGGGCAACATCGGAAAGAGTTTTGCGTGGCAAGTTGCAGATGATAAATATGATAGTTATGTATTGGAGTTGAGCAGTTTTCAACTGGATGGAATTATAGCTTACAAGCCACATATTGCAATAATTACGAATATAAGTCCAGATCATCTAGACCGATACGATTATAAATATGAAAAGTACATCGCTTCGAAATTTAGAATCACAATGAACCAAACCGAGGAAGATTTCCTCATTTACGATGCCGATGACGAAGCAATCGCAGAATGGTTTAAACACCATAAAACTAAAGCCCAATTAATTCCTTTTTCGCTGACAAAAACATTCGAAAACGGAGCATTTATAAAAAACAAAACAATGGAAGTAAACATCATCAACGAGGAAGAATTCACAATGGAAACCGAAACTATGGCACTTGAAGGCAAACACAATATGAAAAATGCAATGGCGGCAACTTCTGTAGCAAAATTGATGAAAATTAGAAATGCAACCATTAGAGAAAGTTTGTCGAATTTTCAAGGTGTGGAACATCGTTTAGAAAAAGTGTTGAAAATCCAAAATGTACAATACATCAACGATTCAAAAGCAACTAATGTCAATGCGACATTTTTTGGATTAGACAGTATGAATACGCCAACAGTATGGATTGTGGGCGGTGTTGATAAAGGAAATGATTACAACGAATTGATGTCATTGGTTCGCGAAAAAGTAAAAGCCATCATCTGCCTAGGTGTGGATAACAAAAAAATTATCGATGTTTTTGGCAACGTAGTTGATATGATGATTGAAGTAAACAATATGGAAGATGCAGTGAAAATGGCCCAAAAATTATCTGAAAAAGGAGATACTGTTTTATTGTCTCCAGCTTGTGCCAGTTTCGATTTATTCGAAAACTATGAAGACAGGGGAAATCAATTTAAACAAGCGGTTAAAAACCTGTAAAAATATACGATATAGGATATACGATTTTCGATTTGTGTTGGTGTAATAAATCTTTAAAATCGTTTTCAAATATCGTATTTCAAATATCGTAAATCATACATTAAAATGAAAGAACTAGTAAACAATCTTAAAGGAGACAGAGTAATATGGTCATTTGTGGCTTTATTAGCGTTGTTTTCGTTTATGCCTGTTTTTAGTGCGAGTAGTAATTTGGCTTATATTGGTCACGGAACAGGGAATACCATTAGTTATTTACTGAAACATTTAGCTCATATTTTCATCGGTTTTATAATTATTTATTGGGTTCACAAAGTGCCATTTCACTATTATAGAGGAATTTCGAAGATCGCTTTACCCATTGTTTGGTTGCTATTAGGGTACACAATGATAAAAGGAACGGTCATCGCTGGAGCCAATGCCAGTCGATGGATACAAATCCCATTTATTGGAATATCCTTTCAGACATCAACATTTGCAGCTATTGTTTTGTTTGTTTTTACAGCAAGATATTTGGCTAAAAAACGAGAAGAAGAAATTAGTTTTAAAGACTCACTTGTAGAATTATGGCTTCCTATTTTTGTGACATTAGGATTTATTTTGCCTTCCAATTTCTCTACAGCGGCTTTGATATTTTCGATGATATTGATGTTGACTTTCGTTGGAAAATACCCATTAAAATATTTAGGATTTATAATTGGAGCTGGATTTACAGCATTATTATTATTTGTTTTATTGGCAAAAGCATTTCCTGATTCTCATTTTTTCAGTAGGGTTGATACTTGGGAAAGTAGAATTGAAAATTTCAGAACCGACAAACCAGGCGAAGATGATTACCAAATAGAAAAAGCCAAAATCGCAATAGCTTCTGGGGGAGTTTACGGGCTTGGACCAGGGAAAAGTGTTCAAAAACACTTTTTGCCACAATCTTCTTCCGATTTTATTTATGCCATTATTGTCGAAGAATGGGGATTAATTGGTGGCTTAGGAATATTATTTTTGTATTTATTGCTGTTTTTTAGATTTGTAATTGCCGCACATAAAGCGAACTCCTTGTTTGGAAAATTATTAGTGGTTGGACTAGGATTTCCATTAATTTTTCAAGCGATGATCAATATGGCTGTTGCCGTTGAATTATTGCCAGTAACTGGTCAAACGTTGCCGCTGATAAGTAGTGGAGGAAGCTCTATTTGGATGACATGTATTGCATTGGGAATCATTATTAATGTGACCAAAAAAGACGAAGAAATTGCTCAAGAAATAAGTGATAAAGCAAGAAGAGAAGCAGCCTTACAAAAACTAATTGACAAGCAAATAGAAGAAGAAAATGACGCCGAAATGAATACTGAAGAAAACTATTCAATTGAAGATAATGCGAAAAATCCAATGAATGCAGTTTTGAATAAATAAGTGGTCGATAAATGAAAAATTTAAAATTCATATTAAGTGGAGGCGGAACTGGAGGACATATCTATCCTGCGGTTGCCATTGCGAATGAACTAAAATCTCGTTTCCCTGATGCTGAAATTCTTTTTGTAGGTGCCAAAGATAAAATGGAAATGCAAAAAGTCCCACAATCAGGTTATAGAATTGAAGGGCTTTGGATTGCTGGTTTACAACGAAAATTGACCTTTCAAAACGCTATGTTTCCCTTTAAATTGATCGATAGTTTATGGAAATCTCGAAAAATAATTAAGGAATTCAAACCTAATGTGGTTATTGGAACCGGAGGTTTTGCATCGGGACCATTGTTACAAATGGCCAATATGTTCAATATTCCAACCTTGATTCAAGAACAAAATTCTTATCCTGGGATTACCAATAAAATTTTGAGCAAGAAAGCGAATAAGATTTGTGTTGCTTACGAAAACTTGGAACGGTTTTTTCCAAAACAAAAAACGATTTTGACTGGAAATCCGGTTCGTCAGGATTTAATTGACATCGATAGCAAAAAGGATGAAGCGCTACAATATTTGAATTTAGATCCCAATAAAAAAACTTTATTAGTGCTTGGAGGAAGCCTTGGAGCACGAAGAGTCAACCAATTAATTGAAAAAGAACTAAAAAAATTCGCCGCTTTAGAAGTGCAAATCATCTGGCAATGTGGCAAATTTTATTTTGAAGATTATAAAAAATATATTTCGAATACTATTCATGTTTTAGCGTTTATTGATAGAATGGATTTGGTTTATGCCGCTGCAGATATTGTAATTTCACGTGCTGGAGCATCATCGGTTTCAGAATTGTGTATCGTGGGAAAACCAGTGATTTTTATTCCGTCACCCAATGTTGCCGAAGATCATCAAACTAAAAACGCAAAATCCATAGTGGATAAAAAAGGAGCATTAATGCTGAAAGAATCCGAATTGAATTCACAATTTAGCCTTGTTTTTGAGGCCTTGTTGCGTGATCAAGGAAAACAAGATCAGTTGAGTAAAAACATCAAACATTTGGCTTTGCCAAATGCCACAAAACAAATAGTGGACGAAATAGTAAAATTATTAAAATAGCAATGTCAATAACAATATCAATTGCAATATGAAATTTGCAAATCGTGATTGTTAAACATTAAAATTACGATTGAAATTGAAATCATAAAAATGAATCTAAATCAAATACATAACGTCTATTTTATAGGAATTGGAGGAATTGGGATGAGTGCTTTGGCGCGTTATTTCAAAGCCATTGGCAAGAATGTGTCTGGTTATGACAAAACCGAAACTGAACTTACAAAAGAACTTAATCATCTAGGAATTAACATTCATTTCGAAGATAAAATTGATTTAATTCCAGCCGAATATTTCGCTGAAAATACCCTCGTTATTATTACTCCAGCCGTTCCAAAAACACATTCTGAATGGAATTATTTCTTGGAAAGAGATTATGAAGTAAAGAAAAGAGCCGAAGTTCTTGGAATTATTACGAAAGATACTTTTTGTTTTGCAGTGGCGGGAACACACGGGAAAACCACAACTTCAGGAATTCTTGGACATATTTTATTTGAAAGTGGCGTTGATGTTACTGCTTTTGTAGGAGGAATTGTCGAAAATTATAATTCGAATTTAATAGGAAACGGAAAAACGGTAACAGTTGTCGAAGCCGACGAGTTTGACCGGTCGTTTTTGCATTTGTATCCCAATATTGCTTGTGTCACTTCTATGGATGCGGATCATTTGGATATTTATGGCGATAAATCAGCTATCGAAGCTTCCTTTAGAGAATTTGCCGATAAAGTAGAAGACAAAAGCAACCTTTTCATCACAAAAGAGTTACCCATAAAAGGAGTTACTTGTGCTGTAAATGAAGACGCTGATTTTATGGCATTTAACATCCGAATAAGTAATAGCCAATATGTTTTTGATGTGAAAACACCATCAGAAACTTTAGAAAATATAGAATTCGGTTTACCGGGAAAACACAATTTGATGAATGCATTAATGGCATTAGCAATGGCAAAAACTTTCGGCCTCCCAACCGAAGACATTGCTAGTGCCTTGCTTTCATTCAAAGGAATAAAAAGAAGATTTTCGTACCAAATTAAGACTGAAAAGTTAGTTTATATCGATGATTATGCACATCATCCAACGGAAATAAATGCAATACATCAAGCGGTTCGAGAATTGTATCCTGACAAAAAAGTATTGGCCATTTTTCAGCCTCATTTGTTTAGCAGAACCAAAGATTTTGCGGATAATTTTGCCCAAAGTCTTTCCGCTTTTGATGAAGTAATTTTATTAGATATTTATCCAGCGCGTGAATTGCCAATGGAAGGAATTACCTCCCAATGGTTATTGGATAAAATACATAATAATCATAAGAAATTAGTGTCAAAAAAAGAACTAGTTGCGTCAATTTTAGAAAGCGATGCAAACGTTATCGTTACAATTGGCGCAGGAGATATCGGCGAGATGGTTTCATCAATAAAAAAAGCATTAAATGAAACTCTTTAATTTTTCAAATATTCGATTAATACTGATGTTCGCATTGGTAATTGTTCTGTTTTCGTTTACATCAAAACGAAATAATGATCGGAAATTGACCAAATCAGTTGTTGTTTTTGTAGGAGATAACGCTCCCTTTGTAGATCAGGAAACGGTTAATAAATTGTTAATAGAAAATAGCAAAGACGCAAAAAATATAGGTAAAGATAAATTAGATTTGAATAAATTGGAAAAAAGGCTAAACGAACAAGAAATGATTGAAAAATCAGATGTGTTTGTGAGCATTGATGGGGTTTTAAAAGCAGTAGTAAAACAAAAAACTCCTATAGCCAGAGTTTTTGACGGGGAGAATTCTTTCTATATTGATTATGAAGGGAATACAATGTCTTTGTCAGCAAATTTTACAGCTAGAGTTCCACTTGTTTCGGGGGAAATTAATAAAAAAAATAGCAAAGAATTAGCCGAATTATTTAGGATAATATATGACGATGCGTTTTTGAAAAAAAACATCATTGGTGTTCAAATTATGCCAAACGGAAGCTTAAAAATGCTGAACCGAAATTATGATTATCAAATTGATTTTGGTGGAACCGTAAGAATGAAAGCTAAATTTAATAATTACAAAGCGCTTTTTCAAAAAGCGGTTTTAGATAGTTCGCTTTATAAATATAAAACAATTGATCTCAGATTTGCGCAGCAAGTGGTGTGTACTAAATAATAGATAATGGAAAAAGAGAATATTGCAGTAGGTCTAGACATTGGGACAACAAAAATAGTTGCCATGATAGGCAAGAAAAATGAATATGGAAAACTGGAGATTTTGGGCGTTGGAAAATCCAAAAGTCTTGGTGTGGCTCGAGGAGTGGTCAACAATATTACTCAAACGATACAATCGATTCAGCAAGCCGTTCTTGAGGCAGAAAACAAGTCTGGTTATAAGATAAAAGATGTGGTTGTGGGAATTGCTGGACAGCATATTCGCAGCATTCAGCACAGCGATTATATCATTAGAAAAAATGCCGAGGAAGTAATTGGAGGCAATGATATACAGCTTTTGATTGATCAAGTCAATAAATTAGCAATGTTGCCTGGAGAAGAAATTATCCACGTTTTACCACAAGAATTTAAAATAGATGGACAATCCGAAATTAAAGAACCTATTGGAATGTACGGCGGAAGATTGGAATCAAGCTTTCATGTTGTGGTTGGACAAGCATCATCGATTCGAAATGTAGGCAGATGCATTCAAAGTTCCGGAATAGAATTATCAGGATTAACCTTGGAACCATTGGCTTCGGCAGATGCAGTTTTAAGTCAAGAAGAAAAAGAAGCCGGAGTTGCACTGATTGATATTGGAGGTGGAACAACAGATTTGGCGATTTTCAAAGACGGCATTATTCGCCACACAGCAGTTATCCCTTTTGGAGGAAATGTAATTACTGATGACATCAAAGAAGGCTGTTCGATAATCGAAAAACAAGCTGAATTATTGAAAGTGAAATTTGGATCAGCTTGGCCAGGAGAAAACAAAGACAACGAAATTGTTTCGATTCCGGGTTTAAGAGGTAGAGAACCAAAAGAAATTTCGTTAAAGAATTTGTCCAAAATAATTCACGCGCGAGTTGTTGAAATTATTGAGCAAGTTTTTACCGAAATAAAAGATTATGGACATGAAGATCCGCGCAAAAAATTGATTGCCGGAATTGTGTTAACTGGCGGTGGAGCTCAATTGAACCACATCAAACAATTAGTGGAATACATAACTGGAATGGACACCAGAATTGGATATCCGAACGAACATTTGGCTGGCAATTCTGACGAAGAAATATCAAGTCCTTTATACGCAACAGCAGTGGGATTAGTGATGAATAGCATCGAAAACAAGACACAAAGCGCCATACGCATTGACACGGGAATTCCGGAAAAAACTAGCCCTAAACCGCCTGTTTTTCTAAAACACGAAGTTGAGGAAATTACAAATCAAGTCGAAGTACAAGCTCATAATGTAAAAAAAGAAGAATCAACAGAAACAAAAATAAGAAGATCTTTTTTTGACCGATATGTCGATAAGATTAAAGATTTTTTAGATAATGCAGAATAAAAATTAGGAAAAATTAAATTTATAAAAATAATAAAAACCCAATAAGATGATGAGCAACTCAGAATTTGGAAGCATTTCATTTGATTTACCCAAAAATCAATCAAATGTAATAAAAGTTATAGGTGTAGGTGGCGGGGGAAGTAATGCCATAAACCACATGTTTAAACAAGGAATCAAAGGCGTAGATTTTATTGTTTGTAATACCGATTCCCAAGCTTTGGATAACAGTTCTGTGCCAAACAAAATTCAGCTCGGTGTAAACTTAACCGAAGGTCTTGGAGCAGGTGCAAATCCAGATGTGGGACAACAATCTGCGATAGAAAGTATTGCCGAAATTGAAAAAATGCTTGATAGCAATACCAAAATGGTTTTTATTACCGCAGGAATGGGTGGTGGAACTGGAACAGGTGCAGCGCCAGTAATTGCTCAGCTGGCCAAAGAAAGAGACATTTTAACCGTTGGAATCGTAACTTTGCCTTTCTCATTTGAAGGAAAAGTTCGTCTAGAACAAGCGCAAATAGGTATTAATAAATTGCGCAAACAAGTTGATTCCCTAATCGTAATCAACAACAATAAATTAAGAGAAGTATATGGAAATCTGGGTTTTAAAGCTGGATTTTCTAAAGCGGATGAAGTTTTGGCCACAGCCTCAAGAGGAATCGCCGAAGTTATTACGCATCATTACACTCAGAATATAGATTTAAAAGATGCCAAAACAGTATTGGCAAATAGCGGAACTGCTATTATGGGTTCCTCTGTTTCTTCGGGCGAAAATAGAGCCAAAGAAGGAATTATTTCAGCCTTAGATTCTCCATTATTAAATGATAATAAAATTACTGGAGCCAAAAACGTATTGTTGCTCATCGTTTCTGGTTCTGATGAAATCACGATTGATGAAATTGGCGAAATCAACGATTATATCCAAGTTGAAGCGGGTCATAATGCCAATATTATTATGGGTGTTGGCGAAGATGAATCACTGGGCGACGCTATTTCGGTTACAATAATTGCAACTGGATTTGACATCGAACAACAACATGAAATTGTCAATGTTGAACCAAAAAAGATTATTCACACCCTTGAAGATGAGCAAAAAAGTGTTCACGATCTGTCCAAAAAAATCCTTCCAGATTTTAATTGGGATAAGGAAACCCCTTCTTCAAACACAAACGAAAGAATTATTTTCGAATTATTAGAAGACACTGTTGCGGAACCAGCAAAAAAAACAGTGATTCATAGCGAAGAAGTGATGGGAATGACTGAATTTATTAAAAATTTAGATGTGACTTTCGAAATCGTTTCTCCTATTAAAGATCTTGATTTTATAGTTAACTCATCAAAAATTAAAGATATTAATGTAGTTGAACCAAAAGTTTTTGGGAGAGAGGAACAAGCTAGTTTCTCCTTCGATTTGCCACTTTTTAAATCTGAGCCAGTAAAAAAAGAAGAAAGCAAAATTCTTTTTGAACTAAGCAATGAAACTCGTGATATTCAAGTGAACGAGCCTGTCCAATTCGTTCCAGTAACTGAATTGACTGACGGAGGCATCATCAGATATTCTCTGGAAGAATATACAGAAATGGAGAATACTTTTTTGGATTCTAAACCACTAGCAGTTGTTGAGGAAGTAATTCCCGAAGAAATGAAGATCACGATGAAGCAAGTTAATTTGCCATTAAATGACTCTTCAACTTTCGAAAATATTTCTCCAATGGATATGACAATTCAAGAAACATTGAAATTTAGATCTGATGAAAGAAGAAAAAAGCTAAAGGAATTTAATTATAAATTTCACAATAATATTTCAAAAATTGATGAATTAGAAAAAGAACCTGCCTACAAAAGATTAGGAATAGACCTTTCTAAACCCCAAGTAAACAGTACGAATTCAAGAATTTCGGTCGGAACCGACAGCAATGATGATCTTCAATTGCGCTCTAACAATTCGTATTTACACGATAATGTTGACTAACTAATTCAAACTAAAGTTGCCCAACCCGAAAATTGATTATAATTTTCGGGTTATTTTTGTCTTTTTGGCAAGGAACGGCAATGCAATCAGTTGTTAATTCCATTAAATTTCTCTAAATTTGTCATCCTGATTGCAACCAAGAAAATATGATTTTAAACGTACTCAAATGGGCAATCTGAAATTTTTAAATCTAAAATCATAATTTTATATGAGCTTATCAACACAAATCATGGAAGATATTAAAACTGCCATGAGAGCTAAAGATACCATTGCATTAGAAGCTTTACGAGCTATTAAATCTGAACTCCTTTTGGCTCAAACAGCAACTGGTTCAAAAGAAGAAATCACAACAGCCGACGAAATCAAATTACTTCAAAAATTAGTAAAAACTCGTAAGGACAGCGCCAAAATTTTTACAGAACAAAATCGTTTAGATTTAGCAGAACCAGAATTAGCGCAAATTGCTGTAATCGAAAAATTCCTCCCAGCACAAATGAGTGAAGCCGAAGTGGAAGCCATTATTGCAAAAATTATCGCAGAAACGGGTGCGTCTGGCATTGCCTCAATGGGAAAAGTAATGGGAATAGCCTCAGCACAGTTAGGCGGAACTGCCGAAGGGAAAATTATTTCGACAATTGTCAAAAAACTTTTAGTATAAATAATTACGAGTTTCAAATTACGAATACTTATTTATTCGTAATATAAAATCCAAATCCTTAATTAAAATAATGGCTTCGTAGTTCAACTGGATAGAATTTCAGATTTCGGCTCTGAAGGTTGCAGGTTCGAACCCTGCCGAGGTCACAACGAAAATCCTTAAACTTACTATAAATCAGTTGTTTAAGGATTTTGTATTTTAATATTTGTACGATTATTGTATGGTCAAAAAAATAACCTATCGAAATAGACTATTTTAATTAAAAATAAATGTTTTCTTTTTGGTGCATTTATTACATTTCGTGCATTAATTCCTTTTAATACTTTGCTTCTATCTTATCAATTTCATTCTTAAAAACGGAATTTTCCAGCATCTTATCAAATGGAATTACGTCTAAACTTTCAAGCCCTATAAAAATCGGTTTCTCGTTTGCGTTTTTCCATTTACTCCAGTACTCATTTAGTGAAATTATCAAATCTGCTTTTGATTCAAAAAAAGCTATTGAGTTCAAACTATGCCATATTAGCAACTCCAGTTCCTTTTTATCAAATTCGTTATTTTCTATAATGTGGATTAAATCCTCAAAACTATCAATTTTAATTTCCATATTAATACTGTTCGTTAAATATTTCCGTTATTTCTCTTGCTCGTTCGGTTGTCATTTCAATAACAATAGGTTTAAAACCGTTTTCAGTTGAGGTGCTTAATTCTGTTGCTTTCAAAGTAGGAATAACAAATTTTGCTATTTCTAACAGAATTTTTAGACGTTCCAAGGGTTTGAGTTGCTTTAAATCGGTTTCTAACTGCTCCAAATTATTTTCAATCAATAATTGAAAACTGTTTCTTATTTGAAGGGTGTTTTTGTTGGGGGTAGTTAATTTACGCCCTCCTGTTTTTTCTCTCATGATTTTCTACTTTTGTCTACTTTAGATAATTATTAATTTGATAATTTTAAAAAGTCTTTTGAGCGTTCCAAACTAAATATTTTATTTTTAGCCTGTAGCAATTCATTAGAAATTTCTGAATGTCGTTTTGTCAAAATCTCGATTAACTGTTCCCCTGTTTCGGCTTTGGCTTCAATAGTTTCTATAATTTTACTTTGACTCTCTACTGTTTGATTCAATAAATGAATAATTATTTCGTCTTTACAACACATTTTTATAAAATTTAGATTTTACAAACTCGTTACTAACTACATAATCATTAACCGCTCCATCAAATATAATAATCGGTTTTAATGAAGACAAATTGACAAAACCGCAAATCTTTTTTGTTCTTTGGATTACTGCGACTAAATCAGTCGATAAAATTAACCTTGCCAGCTCCTCTGGTGTCTCTGCATAGAGTTTAAAATCTTCTTCAGTTGGTTTTGGAACTTCAGGAACTAAATTATTTTTAGCAATAGCTTCTTTGAAATTTGTTAAATCAATCTCTAGTAAATCAATTAATTTAATAGCATTTAAAAGCATAAGATTACGGTCTTTATACTTTTCTAATAACCAATCATAATAATACTGCAAAGGATTGTTTTCGATGCTTTCAGTCGGTTCTACAACTTCATCAATTAGTTTTAATAATTCTGCATACATTAGACTTTTTGCAATTTGTTTTTTGTCAAAGATTGCTTTTGTGTTGTTGAATTCTTTTTGATTGAATTCTA